>CADBTM010000077.1 GCA_902797555.1 Oscillospiraceae bacterium | reverse complement strand
TTTTTCTTTTTCCGCCCTTCTCCTGAGGGAGTTCGCAGGGTGTGTCGCACATCCTGCTTCGACACAAAAACCCTTGCGTTCTGATCTTTGATGCGCTATACTTCTATGAGAATGCAATCCACGCATCAGGAGGTACATATGCCGGAAAAGCATACCATTTGTCTGCTCAACGACTCGTTCCCGCCCCTCATCGACGGTGTGGCAAACGCGGTGGTCAACTATGGCAAAAACATCGAGGCGCACCACGGTCACGCGCTGGTGGTGACGCCTGCCGTGCCCGACGCCGACGACAGCGGCTACCCCTTTCCGGTGGTGCGCTATCCCAGTCTCGACATCCGCCGTCTGGTGGGCTATGTGGCGGGATATCCCTTCTCGCCGGAGGTGGCCTATCGGGTAAAGGAGGAGAAGGCAGAGCTGCTCCACCTGCACTGTCCCATGGCGTCGGCGCTGCTGGCCAGACAGCTGCGGGAGGTGTACGATCTGCCGCTGGTGATGACCTATCACACCAAATACGACATTGACATCGCCAACGCCATCCACGGCAGGCTGCTGCAGGAGGGCGCCATCGCCGCGCTGCTGCGCAACATCAACGCCTGCGACGAGGTGTGGACGGTAAGCCGGGGCGCCGGGGAAAACCTGCGCTCGCTGGGTTATACCGGAGAATATATCGTCATGGAAAACGGCGTCGATCTGCCGCGGGGCAGGGTGCCGCAGGAGACCGTCGCCCGTGTCACCGCCGGGCTCGATCTGCCGCAGGGCGTGCCGGTTTTCCTCTTTGTGGGGCGGCTGATGTGGTACAAGGGTCTGCGCATCATTCTGGATGCGCTTGCTGCCCTCAGGGAAAAGGAGATCCCCTTCCGCATGGTGTTCATCGGCGCGGGCGGGGACGAAAACGAAGTGAAGGCCTGTGTCCGCGATCTGCGTCTGGAGGGCGAATGCTTCTTCCTGGGAGCCATCCGGGATCGGGAGACCCTGCGGGCGTGGTACAGCCGGGCGGATCTGTTTCTGTTCCCTTCCACCTTTGACACCAACGGACTGGTGGTGCGGGAGGCCGCGGCCTGCGATTTGGCCACTGTGATGGTGGCGGGGTCGTGTGCTGCCGAAGGGGTCACCGACGGACGCAACGGCTTTTTCATCGAGGAAAACGCCCCCTCTCTGGCGGCAAAGCTGGAGGCGCTGTGCGCCGCCCCCGAAACCGTAAAGCAGGTGGGCGTACGCGCAGGGGAGGAGCTGTACCTCTCGTGGGAGGAGGCGGTAGGCCGCGCCGCCCAGCGGTATGAGGTGGTGCTGGACAACTATCGCAGCGGACGCTATGCCCGCAAAAACGGTCTGGAACGGGAGTTTTTCCGATCCCAAGGCGAGCTGATGGAAGCCATGGGCCAGCTTGCCGCCCTCCGTCAGGAGCTGAAGCAGACGCTCGACCGCTATCTGTAAAAGCAAAACAAACGCCCACCGGCATCGCCGGTGGGCTTTATGATTCTTTATTGCTTTTTCAATCGCTTTCTGCGGCTCTCCAGCGCTTCCTTCCAGATGGTGGGGTGGAAGAGAATGAGCATGGGGAAGATCTCCAGTCTGCCCGCCAGCATGTCAAACATGAGAACCCACTTGCTCAGCAGGCTCAGTCCGCCATAGTTGGCGGCGGGGCCGACGGCCTCCAGACCGGGGCCGATGTTGTTGAAGGTGGCCGCCACGGCGGTAAAGCCGGTGACCGCGTCCCGTCCCTCCAGCGTCACCAAAAAGAAGGAGGCGGCAAACATCAGCATATAGGTGGCGAAATACACGCCGGTGGAGCGCAGCATATAATCGTCCAGCGGCTTGCCGTCCATCTTGACCCGGCGGACGCTGTGGGGGTGGATGTAGGAGTGAAACTCCTTGGAAATCGCCTTGAGGAGGATGACGATGCGGGAGACCTTGATGCCGCCGCCGGTAGAGCCTGCGCAGGCGCCCACAAACATCAGCAGCACCAGCACACACCGGGAGACCGGCGGCCACAGGTTGAAGTCCGCCGTGGCAAAGCCGGTGGACGAGATGATGGAGCTGACCTGAAAGAGGGCCTTGGTGAGCGCGTCAAAAGCGCCCGCGCAATGGTGCAGGATGTCCACAAAGACGACGAGCACCGCCGCACCCACGATGCCGAGAAAGTGCCGCACCTCCTCCATGGAGAGGGCGTCCTTCACCCGCTTGAGCAGCAGCAGATAATACAGGTTGAAGTTGATGGCGAACAGCAGCATAAAAATGGAGACCACCCATTGGATATAGACGGAATAGCTGGCCAGACTGTCGCTTTTGATGCCGAAGCCGCCGGTGCCGGCGGTGCCCATGGTGATGCACACTGCGTCAAAGGTGGGCATGCGCCCCAGCTTGAGCAGGATGAGCTCCAGCAGGGTCATGCCGATATAGATCAGATAGAGGATGCGGGCGGTGGATTTGACCCGGGGCACCAGCTTGCCCACCGAGGGGCCGGGGGATTCGGCGCGCATCAGGTTCATGTGGGAGCCGCCGCTCATGGGCACCACAGCCAACAAAAAGACCAGCACGCCCATGCCGCCGATCCAGTGGGTCAGGCTGCGCCACAGCAGGGCGCAGTGGCTGAGCGCCTCCACCGAGGGCACCACGCTGGCACCGGTGGTGGTAAAGCCGGAGATCGTCTCGAACAGAGCGTCGGAGAAGGAGGGAATCTCTCCGCTGATCCACAGGGGGAGGCAGCCGATCAAGCTCAGCAGGATCCAGCTGAGGGCGGTGGAAACGCAGCCCTCCTTGAGATAAAACACCGTGCTTTCCGGTTTTTTGCGCACCAAAAGTGCCCCTGCTGCCAGCGAGGGGATGGCTGTCCACAGATAGTACAGCCCCTCCCGCTCGTGGTAGTAGAGCGCCGCAAGGCAGACGGGCAGCAGAAGCAGACCTTCCACCGCCAGAACCATGCCCAGTATGTAACGGATCATCGAACGGTTCATAGGGCCCTCCGTCTCAGATCAGAATATCCCGGATATCGTTCAGTCCGGTGTGGGTGGTGACGATCATCACCGTGTCCCCCGGGAGGATGACGTCCTGACCGGAGGGAATGCGCACCTTGCCGTCCCGATAGATGGACGAAACCAGCAGCTCGTCCTTGAGGGGCAGCTCCATCAGGGGCCGGCCCGTCACGTCGGAGACGCCGTCGATGTGGAATTCGATGGCCTCCGCCCGCTGCTCAAAGATGTGGTACAGACTCTCGATATTGTTGTTGTCCATGGAGTTTTTCTTTCCGCGGACATAGCGGACGATGGCCTCGGCGGTGATGTACTTGGGATAGATCACACTGCCCAGATCCAGGTTGGTGATGACCTCCCGGAAGGTGATCCGGTTGATCTTGGTGATCAGCTTTGCCTGGGAGACCCGCTTGACGTACAGGGTGAGCAGAATGTTTTCCTCGTCGATCCCCGTCAGAGCCACCACCGAATCCACCCGGTCGATGCCCTCCTCCCGCAGCAGCCCCTCGTCGGTGCCGTCGCCGTTGATGATGACCGCCTTGGGCAGCAGCACCGAAAGCTCCTCGCACCGGGCGCGGTTGATCTCGATGATCTTGACGGCGATGCCCACATTGAGCAGCTGCTGCGCCAGATAGTAGGCGGACTTTCCGCCGCCGATGATCATGGTGGAGCGCACCTGATCGGTCTTAAAGCCGATGTCGCTCAAAAATTGCTTTGCCACGCTGCGGGTGGCGGAAAAGGAGATCATATCTCCCGCCCGGAGGGTGAAGGAGCCTCGGGGGATGGTCACATGGCCGTCCCGCTCGGCGGCGCAGATCAGGATGTCCTGAGAGATCCGCCTGCCCAGCTCGGCCAGCGTCATGCCGTCCAGAATGTTGCCCTCGGGGATCTTGATCTTGATGAGCTCGGCCTGACCGTGGGCAAAGGAGTCCACCTCCAGCGCCGTGGGGAGAAAGAGGATGCGGGCGGCCTCGGAGGCGCTCTCCAGCTCGGGATTGATGACCATGGCGAGGCCCAGCTTTTCCCGGAGATAGCCGATCTCCCGGCTGTAGTCCGGAGTGCGGACGCGGGCGATGGCGGCGCAGTTGCCCGACCGCTTTGCCACCGTGCAGCACAGCAGGTTGAGCTCGTCGGAATCGGTAACGGCGATCATCAGGTCGGCCTTGTCCACGCCGGCCTCCTTCTGGATGCTGTAGCTGGCGCCGTTGCCCTCGATGCCCATCACGTCGTATTGGGCGGTGAGCTCCTGCAGCTTGTCTGTGCGCTTGTCCACCACGGTGATGTCATGGCCTTCCCTGGCAAGCTGCTCCACCAGCGTGGAGCCCACCTTGCCGCAGCCGACTATGATGATCTTTAAGCCCTTGGGGGCTTCTTTTTGGATTCCCAGCATAACAATCCCTCTTTGATTACAATCCCGTCGTTTTCCGTCGGGGGCGCTTTTTTCCATTTTATGTGCATATAGGTTTATTAATTATAGCACGATACCGGAAAAAAAGCAATTTCCTCCGCGCAAAAGAAGGAAAATTTGTGATTTGTTTGCTTTCTCTGTGCACCGGGATTCGTCAAAGATTGACAAAGACACAAAAAAGGAATAGAATAAGGAAAAATCCTTCAAAAATTGGAACTTTTCCGGGGCGCAAGGAGGCATTCTTTTCCCTATGTTTGACTGTATCATCCGGTGTTATGAGCGCTTTCGCCTGCTGAGCTACAGACGTCTGTTCCACCTCCTGCGGGAGCGGGACGGCAGCCTGAGCGCCACCGAGGCCTTTGCGGTGGATGTGATCTATCTTTTGCGGGGGCCGACGGTGCGGGAGTTTGCCGACTGCATCGGCATTTCCCAGCCCAACGCCACCTACAAGGTGAACAGTCTCATCCAAAAGGGCTATATCGAAAAGATCCCCTCTGCGCTCGACCGCCGGGAGGCCCATCTTCATGTGACGGAAAAGTTCATGCGCTACTGTCAGGAGGGCGAGGGCGCGCTGGCCGGCGCGGCACACATCCTGAAGGAACGCTTCAGCCCGGAGGAGGTACACACCTTTACCCGCATGATGGAAACCCTGACCGAAGCCCTGGACGAGGAGGCGGAGGGCAAAGCACCCGCCGATGCGTCTGACAACAACTAAGAATCGAGGAAACGTATGGCAAAGGAAAAACGCCGTTTTGGCGACCGCCGGGACGGCAAGCTGCTGCGGGAGCTGGACGGGATGCACTTTATCACCCCGCTGATCTATCCCAACCGCTGTGACAACGAGGCCTACATCGCCGAGCACATTGACCTGACCCCCATCAACGCGTATCTGGCAAAGAAAAACGCGGAGGAGACCGACTTCCCCTACACCATGTTCCATGTGATCGTGGCGGCCATCCTCAAGACGATCACCCTCCGCCCCCAGCTCAACCGCTTTATCGCCAACAAAAACTTTTATCAGCGCAACGAGACCTCTGCGGCCTTTGTGGTGAAAAAGATCTTTTCCGACGAGGGCGGCGAGGCGCTGGCCGTGGTAAAGAGCAACGAAAACAGCACCATCGATACCATCCATCAGGATCTGTACGATCAGATCAGATCCCTCCGGGGCGGCCATGTGGACGGCTCGACCGACAGCATGGATATGCTCAACCGGATGCCCCGATTTCTCAGCAAGTTTCTGGTGTGGATCATCACCCGGCTGGACGTCCACGGATGGGTGCCCAATTTCCTCATCGAGAGCGATCCCTATTATTGTTCGGTGGTGCTGTCCAATCTGGGCTCCATCAAGCTGCGCTCGGGCTATCACCACCTGACCAACTGGGGCACCTGCTCGCTGTTCTGCATCATCGGCGAGAAAAAGCTCAGCCCCGTTTTTCAGCCCGACGGCACCTATGAGATGCGGGAGACGCTGGATCTGGGTCTGACGGTGGACGAGCGCCTTTCCGACGGCTATTATTATTCCAAATCTGTCAAGCTGCTCAAGCACCTTTTGGAGCATCCGGAGCTCCTGGAATTACCTGCAAAGGAGAAAGTGGAAGTATGAGTGAAGTAAAAGCACCCTGGATTGCCCACCTGGGCGACATCCCTGCCCATTTGGACTATTTTCAGGGAACTATGTTTGAGGCTGTGGAGCGTATCTCCCAGCAGTATCCCGACTATATCGCCTATGATTTTATGGGCAAAAGCACCAGCTATCGGGAGTTTGTGGAGCAGATCGAGCTGTGCGCCCGGTCGCTGAAGTCCATCGGCGTCCGCACCGGCGACAAGATCACCATCTGCCTGCCCAACTGCCCCCAGGCGGTCATCATGTTTTACGCCGTCAATCTGGTGGGCGCCATCTGCAATATGGTGCACCCCCTGTCCTCCGAGCGGGAGATCGAGTTTTTCCTCAAGGAGTCCAACTCGGTGGCCGCCATCACGCTGGATCAGTTCTACCACAAGTTTGAGGCCATCCGCCAGAACGTAGAGGTCAGCAACATCATCATCGCCTCCATCAAGGATGCTCTCTCCGCCCCCATCAAGGCGGGCTATATGCTCACCGAGGGCCGAAAGATCAAAAAGATCCCCGCCGACGCCCCCGTGCTCCGGTGGAAGGATTTCCTCAGAATGGGCAAAAAGTATCACTGGAAATACAAGGCCAACAAGGTGGGCACCGACCCCGCCGTCATCCTCTATTCCGGCGGCACCACCGGCACCACCAAGGGCATTTTGCTCACCAACCTCAACTTTAACGCGCTGGGCGCCCAGATCACCGCCACCAACCCCATGTTCCGTCCGGGCGACCGCATGCTGGCCGTCATGCCCGTCTTCCACGGGTTCGGACTGGGCGTGTCCATCCATTCCATGCTGTGCAACGGCGGCCGGTGCATTCTGGTGCCCCGCTTTACCGCCGAGAGCTATGCCAAGCTGCTGGTCAAGCATCGCTGCAACTTTATCGCCGGCGTGCCCACCCTCTATGAGGCGCTGCTCCGCCTGCCCAGCATGGAGGGCAAGGATCTGTCCTTCCTCAAGGGCGTTTTCTCCGGCGGCGACAGCCTGTCTGTCGAGCTGAAAAAGCGGTTTGACAAGTTCCTCTACGACCACAACGCCACCATTCAGGTGCGGGAGGGCTACGGCACCACCGAATGCGTCACCGCATCCTGCCTGACGCCGCCCACCGTTTACAAGGAAGGTTCTATCGGCCTGCCCTTCCCCGACACCTATTACAAGATCGTCAAGCCCGGCATCCAGGAGGAGCAGCCCTATGGCGAGGAGGGCGAGATCTGCATCTCCGGCCCCACCGTCATGGTGGAGTACATCAACCATCCCGACGAGACCGCCCAGACCCTGCAAAAGCACGATGACGGACGAACTTGGCTCCACACCGGCGATCTGGGCATGATGGACGACGAGGGCTTTGTCTATTTCAAGCAGCGCATCAAGCGCATGATCATCACCTCGGGCTATAACGTCTATCCCTCCCAGCTGGAAAACATCCTCGACGCCCACGCGCTGGTGCAGATGAGCTGCGTCATCGGCGTGCCCGATCCCTACAAGATGCAGAAGGTCAAGGCCTTTATCATGCTCAAGCCCGGCGAGGCGCCCAGCGAGGAAAACAAGCAGGTGCTGATGGACTATTGCCGCAAGAACATCGCAAAGTACGCCCTGCCCTACGACATCGAGTTCCGGGAGAGCCTGCCCAAGACCCTGGTGGGCAAGGTGGCCTACCGCGAGCTGGAGGCCGAAGAGCTGGCCAAAATGAAAACCCAGGAATAAAATCCAAACCCCGCTGCCATGGCAGCGGGGTTTTTCGTCAAAAAACAGTTGACGGGACGGCGGGTTTTGATTACAATGTTTCCATCGGTAAAACCAAGCAAAGGAGGCATGATCCATGACCCCGATCACCGTGACTGCAAAAAATTTTGAGGAAGAAGTGACCGCCTGCACCCAGCCGGTATTGCTGGACTTTTGGGCGGCGTGGTGCGGCCCCTGCAAAATGCAGGCGCCTCTCATCGACGAGCTGTGCCAGACCCGCTCTGACATCAAGGTGGGCAAGGTCAACGTGGACGAGCAGTTTGAGCTGGCCGTCCGCTACAATGTGATGTCCATTCCCACGCTGATGGTCTTTCAGAACGGAAAGGCCGTCCGCCGGGCCATCGGCCTGCAGGAAAAGGCCGACGTCGAGCAGCTGCTGGAGGGCCTGACCCCGGAGGAAGCATAAGCATCAAAAGCAAAAAAGCGCCGCGTATGCGGCGCTTTTTCCTTTTCTGCTTACTGATACATGCCGTTTGCCTTCATATAGTCATAGATCAGCTTGCCGTGCTCCTGTTCTTCCTTTTGGATGTGGTTGAGCACGTCCCGCACCTGCTTGTTCTGAAACTCGAACACACAGGTGTCGTACAGATGGGAGGCGTGCTTCTCTCCCGAAAGCACGTCGGTGCACAGATAGCAGTCGTCCTGCTTTTCCTGACTGGCGCCGCCGTAAACGGCGTCAAAGCTCTGGGGCATTTTGGAGGAGGAGCCGCTGCCGCCGCCCGTCTGGGGGACGGAGCCCTGCTCCAGCGTCCGCAGGGAGTCCAGATGCTGCTGCTCATTTTTTGCCAGCTGAGAGAACAGGTTTTTCAGCTGGGGATCCTTGGCGGAGGAGGCGTGGCGGGTGTATTTGTCCACGCAAAGCTGTTCCTGTCCCTTCAGATCCTGAATCAACGTGCGTTCCTTTTCTGTCCAAGTCAACATAAATAATCACCTCGGGAACAGTATTCCCAAGGTGAAGGAAAATCATTCTCCGATTATCGGATAATTTCGCCGCCGCCCAGGACGATGTCGCCGTCGTAAAAGACCACCGCCTGACCGGGCGTGATGGCGCGGACAGGGGCGTCAAAGACCACCCGGACGCGTTCCCCTTCGGGATAGACCGTGCAGGGGGTCTCCGGCTGGTGATAGCGGGTGCGGGCGGCGCAGCGGACGGGCTCGGTAAGGGCGGCAAAGGCGATCCAGTTGAGATCGTCGGCAATCAGCTCGTCCCGCCACAGATCCTCATCCTCGCCCAGCATGACGGTGTTGCGGGCGGCATTCTTTTCCACCACATAATAGGGGTGTGCGCCCGACAGACCGATGCCCTTACGCTGGCCGATGGTATAGCATTCGATGCCGCCGTGCTGCCCCAGAATGCAGCCGTCCACGTCGATAAAGTCGCCCACCTCCGGCGTGTGGCCGGTATAGTCCCAGATAAACTTGGCATAGGCGCCGTCGGGGACAAAGCAGATGTCCTGACTGTCCGGCTTCTGGCTGTTGGGAAAGCCGGCCTTCTCCGCCATGGCGCGCACCTGCTCCTTGTCCAGCTCGCCCAGAGGGAACAGCAGGTGGGAAAGCTGGTGCTGGGTGAGGGAATAGAGGACGTAGCTCTGATCCTTTTGGGGATTCAGGCCCTTTTTCAGCAGCCAGCGGCCGGTGACGCTGTCCTGCTCCACCCGGGCATAGTGACCGGTGACCACCTTTTCCGCGCCCTCCTCCAGCGCCTTTTCCAGCAGATAGCCGAACTTGAGGTGCCGGTTGCAGCGGATGCAGGGGTTGGGGGTGCGGGCGTTTAAGTAGCTTTCGGCAAAGGGATCCATCACGCAGGCGCGAAACTCCTTTTTGGCCTCCCACACCTGATGGGGAACGCCCAGACGGTCACACACTGCCGCCGCGTCGCGGGCATCGCTCTCGCTGCCGCAGACGCCCTGCTTTTCGTTGTGGAGCGCCAGCGTCACACCCGAGACGGTATATCCCGCCCGCTGGGTGAGCAGCGCCGCCACCGAGCTGTCCACACCGCCGCTCATGGCCACATATGCCTTGCTCATAGCATCCTCCTTGCAAGAAAAAGGGGCGCGATGCGCCCCTTCCCGATTTTTGAAGATGGATTATTCCTCGTCCTCGTCTTCCAGATTGTCGATCACCTGAGACAGATCAAAGTCCAGCTCTTCGCCGCAGGCGGGGCACTTCATGCCGCCCTTGGCCAGGGTGTCCTCGTCCACGACGATCTCTTCGTTGCAGGTGGGGCAGGTGAGCTGATACAGCTCTTCCTCGTCCTCATCCTCGTCGTCGTCCCAGTCGTCGTCCTCGTCGTCCACGTCAAAGTCGAGATCGAGGGCGTCGCAGATCTCTTCCAGCTCCTCGTCCATTTCGTCCAGATCCTCGTCGATATCGTCGAGGGCATCCTCGATGTCGGTCAGCTCTTCGTCGATGGCGTCCATGGACTCTTCCACCAGATCGAGCTCGTCGTTGATGGCGCCCACCTCGTCGTCCAGATCGGCCACGCTCAGCGCGATCTCGTCCAGCGTTTCGATGACGGCGGCCAGCAGCTTGCCCTCGTTGGTGGTCTGGTCAATGTTCATGCCTTCCAGAAGGCCCTTGAGATAAGCGGTTTTTTCAGTGATGGTCATGTTCCTCATTCTCCTTTCAAGACTGCATGATCGTGTGTTTGGAAAATCAATCCTTGGCGCGGCCGAGGTATTCGCCGGTACGGGTGTCGATCTGAATGCGCTCGCCCTCGTTGATGAACAGGGGCACGCGAACCACGGCGCCGGTCTCCAGAGTGGCGGGCTTGGTCACGTTGGTAGCGGTGTCGCCGCGGACGCCGGGCTCGGTGGCGGTGACCTCCAGATTGACAAACATGGGGGGCTCGACGCCGAAGACGTTGCCTTTGTAGGAAAGAATCTTGCAGATCATCTCTTCCTTGACGAACTTGAAGTTTTCGCCCACGGTGTCATGGCCGATCAGAGTCTCCTCCCAGGTCTCGGTGTCCAGGAAGTGATACAGGTCGCCGTCGTCATAGGAATATTGCATATCGCGACGCTCGATCACGGCCTCCTCAAACTTATCGGTGGGGTTAAAGCTGCGCTCCACCACAGCGCCGGTGATGACATTTTTATACTTGGTGCGCACAAAAGCGGCGCCCTTGCCGGGCTTTACGTGCTGAAACTCGACGACCGTAAACACCTGACCGTCCATTTCAAAGGTTTTTCCGTTGCGGAAATCGCCAGCAGTCAACATGATATATCTGCCTCCTATCTATTATATTCTGTCAACAGGGATAGTTTACATGATATTCTGGGAAAATGCAAGTAAAACCGCGTTTTTTATGCAAAAATCGCAGGATTTTTTTACAGAATGCGCAGTTCTTTGGGGTAGAGGGTCAGATTGCGCTTGCCGTCCGCGCCCAGATAGACCATATCCTCGATACGCACGCCGAACTTGCCGGGGATATAGATGCCCGGCTCCATGGTGGTGATGTTGCCCACCTCAAAGGCGACCTCGCTCTTGGGAGAGGCGTTGGGCGCCTCGTGGATGTTCAGACCCACGCTGTGGCCCAGGCTGTGTCCGAAATACTCGCCGTAGCCCGCGTCCCGGATCACCTTGCGGGCGGCCTCGTCCACGTCGCGGCCGATCTTGCCGGGGCCGAAGGCCTCGATGCCGGCCAGCTGCGCCTGCAGAACGGTGTTGTAGACCTTCTTCATCTCGTCGGTGGCAAAGCCCACGGCAAAGGTACGGGTCATATCGCTGTGATAGCCGCCCACCATGGCGCCAAAGTCGATGGTGACAAAATCGCCGGCCTCGATCTTCTTGTCGCCGGGGGTGCCGTGGGGCATGCTGCTCTTGGCGCCCGAGACAAAGATCGTCTGGAAGGAAACGCCGGTGGAGCCCAGACGGGCCATGCGATAATCCAGCTCGGCGGCCAGCTCCTTTTCCACTGCGCCCGGACGGATGAGGGGCAGGATCTCGTCCAGCGCCTTTTCGGCGATGCGCTGGGCAGCCACCACCCGCTCCACCTCGGCCTCCTCCTTGACCTGACGGAGACGCATGATGCCATCGTCCACGGGAATCAGCTTGGCGGGAGCCACGGCGCTCTCGTACCGGCGGAAATCGGCCACCGACATATCCCGATCCTCAAAGAGCAGGGTCTCCAGCTTTTCCTCCTCGCACACGCGCTTTGCCACGGCGGGATAGCCCAGCTTGGGATCGATCACCTGATAGCCCATGGGGCGGATGGCCTTTTCGGCGGCCTCGATATAGCGGGAATCGGTGAAGCACAGACCCTTTCCGTCGGCGGTGACCATCACCATGCCCTCCAGCCCCACAAAGCCGGTGGCGTAGCAAAGGTTTTCCGCTTCGGTGATCAGCAGTCCGTCCGCGCCCTTCTCGCGGATCATGGCGGCCAGCTTTTCCAATCTGTTCATTTTGTTTCTTCCTCCTGTTTGTATTCAAAATAGATTTGTTTCATGGTGAGAGCATCCTCCGCCTGGGTCCCGGCGGATTCGCAGATGATGCGGGGCGCAAGCCCCCGCTCGGCCAGCAGCCTGCCCAGCGGGGCAAAGTCGGGGCCATAGTCGCTGTCGGCAAAGGTGAGGTGGCGCACCTCGCCGCCCTTGCCGTATTCGATCTTGCTGAAGTGGGCGTGAAAGCGGGTCGCCCGCTCGGCGCCCAGCGTGTTCCACAGGGTGTCCAGCAGGGCGGAAAGCTCGTCCCGGGCGGACATATGCCCCAGCGTCCGGGCATTGAGATGGCCAAAGTCGATGCAGGGGAGCAGGCGCTCGTCCATGCGGCAGATGCGGCACACCTCGTCGCCGTCGCCCAGCACGTTGATCTTGCCCATGGTCTCCACACACATGCGCACGTCGTCCAGACCCTCCTGCTCCAGCGCCCGCAGCGCCTCCTTCAGGTTGAGCAGGGTGTGCTCCAAGGCTTCCTCCCGCTCCATGCCCGAAAGACCGCCGCAGTGCACCACCATCCGGTCGGCGCCCAGCCAGCGGCAGGCCCGGGCGGATGAGAGGATATAGCCCACGTTCTTTTCCATGCGTTCGTCGGTGATGCCCGAAAGATTGATGAAATAGGGGGCGTGGAGGGACATGACGATGCCCTCGTCCCGGGCGGCGGCGCCGATGGCGCGGGCGGTGTCCTCGCTGACGTTGACCCCCCGGCCGCACTGGTATTCATAGCAGTCCAGTCCCATCTCCCGGAGATAGCGGGGGGCGTGGATGCTGCCCTTATAGGCTTTGTTGAAGGCGTCGCAGTTGCCTGCGGGGCCGAAAAGTGGATGCATACGGAGGTTCCTGTCTTTCTGAATCACGGTTTTTCCCGCCGGAAGGGGAGCTCTGCCAGCCGCCGGAAGGGAAAATACCAGAGATAGGTGTCGGTGGATTCCACCAGGATGGCGCGGCAGCCCGCCCTGCGGGCGCCCCACATATCGGTGAAGATCTGGTCCCCCACCACAGCCAGCTCCCGGGGGGCGAGACCGGTTTCCCGAAACGCCCGGGCAAAGCCCTTCTGCCTCGGCTTGCGGGCGAGATACTGCCAGCCGATGCCCTGACTGTCGGCAAAGGCCTTCACCCTGTCCTGATGCTTGTTGTTGGAGAGAATATACAGCAAAAAGCCCTCCCGCCGCAGACTGTCCATCCAGTCCAGCACCCGCGGGGCGGGCATGCTGTCCCGGGTCTGCATCAGGGTGCCGTCGATATCCAGCAGCAGACCCTTTACGCCGCAAGCGCGCAAAAGCTCCGGCGTGATGCAGGTCACGTCCTGCAAAAAGTGCTGGGGAAAGGGTAGGGGCATAGCGTCCTCCGTTGGGATCCCGGCGGGAAAGGCAATTCCCGCGCCGTCCCGGCATAGATTGATCGTGGGATCACATTCATTGTACCATAGGTTTGGGGAAAATAACAAGAGGGGAGTTTGCAATGGAAGGAAAAACCGGGCTTTTTTTGGTGGTGACCGCCGGGGAGGAGGCGGGTGCTGCGCGGCTGGGACTGCCGGCGGTACATCTGCAATATCGGATCGGCACCGGAGGCGTCCTCCAGCGGGCGCAGGGGAACGTGGGCAGCCGGGGCGGCTGGATGGGGATCTACGATGCGCCGGGGCTGGACGCCCTCCAGCCGGATAAGCTGGCGCGGGACGTTCAGGCGGAATGCGCCCGCCGGGGCTATGGCGGGGCGGTGCTGGACATCCGGCCTCACGGCACAGGTCAGGAAAAGCTGGCCGACCTGTGCGCCGCCCTCCGTCGGCTGCATGTGCCCTGCTGCGTCCCCGAGAGCGCGGCGGCGCTGGCGCCCGAGAGCGGCGTTCTGTGCTCGGCCGCCGTCAGCGGAGGAAGCTTTTCCGAGCTGCTGGACGCGCTGTGCGACCGGTTCGGCGCGGGGAGGATCTGTCTCGATCTGGTGCGCATGCGCAGCGATTTTCCCATGCCCTCTGCCCGGCCCGACGGACAGCCGCTCACCGAAGACGAGCTTGCCGCCCTGCGGAGCAGATACCACGGGGACGGCTTTTTCTCCCCCGAGCTGTGCGCCAAGTATTTCACCTATCGCAAGGAAAACGGCAGCGCCCATTTCGTCCTCTTTGACGATGGGGACACCGCGGTGCAAAAGGTGCGCGCCGCCCGGGAAAAGGGGATCGGAAGCGTCTTTTTGCTGTACAGCGAATGGGGCGGGGAGGCAAAAGAGATTTTTGCCGCATTTCAGTAGAAAACGGGAGGAAAGTATGGTAAAATAAGAAAAATGTTTTTTGAAGAAGGTTTGTTGCATGAAGATCACCCTTTTGGAACCGCTGGGAATCCCGGCGGACGTGCTGGAACAGTATGCCGCGTCCCTGCGGGAGCGGGGACACGTGTTTTTTGCCTGTGACACCCGCTCCACTGACCCGGAGGAGCTTTTGCGCCGCACCGGCGACAGCGAGATCGCCGTCATCGCCAACACCCCCTATCCCGACGAGCTGATCCGTCGGGCGCCCCGTCTGCGCATGGTGGACGTGGCCTTTACCGGCATCGACCATATCGGTCAGACCGCCTGCCGGGAGCGGGGGATCACCCTGTGCAACGCGGCGGGCTATTCCACCGGCTGCGTGGCCGAGCTTGCGCTGGGGCTGACGGTGGCCTGCCTGCGCTTTGTTCCCGCGGCGGATCAGGCCGCCCGACAGGGAAAGACCTCCGCCGGTCTCCGCGGACGGGAGATCCGGGGAAAGACGGTGGGCATCGTGGGCACGGGCGCCATCGGCACCGCCGTTGCCCGGCTGTTTGCCGCCTTCGGAGCCCGATTGCTGGCCTTTTCCCGGACGGAAAAGCCGGAGCTGCTGGCGCTGGGCGCACAGTATGTTTCGCTGGAGGAGCTGATGGAGCGGAGCGATATCGTCACCCTCCACGTCCCCGCCACGCCCCAGACCCGGGGGATGATCTCGGCGGAAATGCTTTCCCGGATGCAGCCCACGTCGGTGCTCATCAACACCGCCCGGGGCGCCGTGGTGGACAATGCCGCGCTGGCCGCCGCCCTCAACGAGGGCAGGATTGCTGCCGCGGGCGTGGACGTTTTTGATATGGAGCCGCCCCTTCCGGCGGAGTATCCCCTTGTGGGGGCAAGGAACACCGTCCTCACGCCCCACGTGGCCTTTCTCACCGAGGAAAGCATGCTGCGCCGGGCGGAGATCGTCTTTGCCAATATCGACGCCTTTTTGGCGGGAACCCCCCAAAATGTCTGCCTGTGAGATCCCCATCCTCCGGCAGGACGGCGCCCTGCTGGTGTGCGTCAAGCCTGCGGGTATCCCTTCCGAGGGGGAAAACAGTGTGCAGACCCTGTTGGAAGCCCAGACCGGGGGAAAGGTGTTTCCCGTCCACCGGCTGGATCAGGCGGCGGGCGGACTGATGGTCTATGCCAAAACGGCCCAGGCCGCGGCAAGGCTGTCGGAGGACGTGCGGGAGCGGCGCTTTCAAAAGGAGTATTTCGCCCTGATCTCCGGCGGGCCGGAGGAGGACGAAGGCCGACTGGTGGATCTGCTCTATCACGACAGGCGAAAAAACAAGGTTTTTCCGGTAAAGAACCCCCGCAAGGGGGTACGGGAGGCGGCGCTCACCTATCGGGTGATCGAGCGCCGGGAAAACGCCTCGCTGGTGCGGGTGGCGCTGGAAACCGGGCGTACCCACCAGATCCGGGTGCAGTTTGCTTCCCGGGGAATGCCGCTTCTGGGCGACGGGAAATACGGCAGCCGGGCAAAGTGCCCGCTGGCGCTGTGGTCGTGCAGACTGGCCTTTGCCCACCCGGCCACCGGGGAGAGCATCGACCATTTTTTGCCGCCGGAGGGCGGCATCTGGACAGGATGGAGCGTGGAGGGAGGACAGACGTGAAACGGATTCTTTTGCTTTTGCTGGCGGCTGTGCTCGCCGCTTGTCTGTGTGCCTGCGGCAGCGTATCGTCCCCGGCGGAGACCTCGCCGACGGTCGAGCCTGCTCCGCAGCCCGCACCCGTCACGCCTGCGCCGCCCGAGCCGCAGCCCGAGCCCGCGCCTGAGCCCGTCCCTCCCGATCCGGACGCCATCCCCTGGGAGGTGTCCACCCCCATGGCAGAGGATTCGGAGCTGACCGATCCGGGCAGCACGATTGCCACATGGGATCCCGCCCGGGCGGAGGAATATCCCGCCGACGTCTTTTGCGGCGAAGCCGCCCTGCTGGAAAAGTGGATGGCGGCAGAGGGGATCACCGACGAGGATCTGACCGGGCGGGAATGCTCTCAGCTCATTCTTGCCGTCGCCCAGCCCTACGACCCGGAGGACGAGACGCACGAGGCATGGCACGCCGTGCTGGTGTGCTATCAGCGGGATGCGGAGGGCGTCTGGCGCACCGCCGCCGGAGGACGGCAGGAGGGCTATGTGGGACGCAACGGCATCCACCACGACCGGGTGCAGGGCGACCGCACCTCCCCTGCGGGACTGTGGCAGCTGGGGCTGGCCTTCGGCACCGAGGACAAGCCGGAGGGGCTGCGTCTGCCCTGGAGGGACATCGGGGAAAACAGCGAGTGGATCTCGGACAACGATTCTCTCTATTACAACACCTGGCAGGAGCTGGACAACCCCGACCTGCAGGACACATGGAGCGACGCCGAGCATCTGGAAGACCACAAGGGCTATGCCCTGGCCTGTGTGATCCGCTTCAATATGTACCCCTACACCGTGCGCAACAAGGGCAACGCCATCTTCCTCCACTGCAGCGAGGGCGCCACCGCCGGCTGCGTGGGGACATCGAGAGAAAATATGGGCGCCATTCTGGACTGGCTGGATCCCGACGCCCATCCCTATATCCTGATCTCCGGCTATGAATATGTGGAACAAACGGAGGAGAACTGAACATGGAAAAAACCTTGGTAAACGTGGTGCGCAACGCCACGGGACAATATCTGATGCAGGTGCGCGTCCCCGCCGCCGCATTTGTGCAGGCGCTGGACGGCACCTTTGACGATCAGAAGGACAGCCTGCGCCTGCCCTCCGGCAAAAAGCCCGCGACCCGCAGCGAGGCGGAGGAAGCGCTGGGCGCGGACTTTTTCTATCCCGCCGCGGCGCAGAAATGCTGCTCTCAGGCCATCGACGAGATCGTGGCCGAGGAGGGGCTGGACGTGGTGGGCTATCCCGAGATCACCCACTGCGACACCGACAGCGAGGGGCTGCGCTTTACCGCCGTGTGCGACGCCTATCCCTATGTGGAGCTGGGAGAGTACAAGGCCATCGACCCCAAATTGGAGCGTCCGCAGGTCACCGAGCAGGAGCTGGATGAAACGCTGGAGGACTATGCCCTCCGCGCCGCCCGGGAGATCGACCTGGACCGTCCCGCCCAAATGGGCGACCATGTGCGCATCGACATGATCGGCACCTGCGAGGGCAAGCCGATCTCCGGCGGAAGCGCCGAGGACTATCCGCTGGAGCTGGGCAGCCATATGTTCATCCCCGGGCTGGAGGAGGGCATCGCGGGCATGTGCGCCGGAGAGGAGCGCAACATCCCCGTCACCTTCCCGGAGGACTATACCGCCGAGCTCAGAGGCAAGGACGCCGTTTTTCACATCAAGCTGCGCAAGGTGTACAAGCCCGAGAGCCCGCAGGTGGACGAGGACTTTGCCCAAACCTATTTCGAGACCGATTTGAAGTCCCTGCGGGAGGACATCCGCAAGCATCTTCTGGCGGACAAGCTGGAGCAGCACCGCATCGCCCGGGAGACCGCCGCGCTGGAGCGCGCCGCCGCCAACATGACCGTCCGTCTGCCCGAAAGCATGATCCGCAAGGAGGTGGACGTGCTCACCGGCGAGCTGGCCAGCCGTCTCGCCCGCCGGGGCGGCACGCTGGAGGACTATCGCAAGGGGCTGGGCATCGAGGAGGAGCAGTTCTGGAAGGAGGCCGAAACCGCCGCCGCCATGCGCCTGCGGGAGGAGGTGCTGCTGCGCGCCGTGGCAAAGGCCGAGGGCTTCCGCCCCGATCCCGCTTTTGAGAGCCGCGCCGTCCGGCAGCTTGCCCAGCGGTTCGAGACCGACGAAAAGAGCATCCGCAAGAGCCTCAGCGAGCCTTTGATGCAGCGGGAGCTGCTGCGCATGCGGGTGCTGGAAGTGGTGCTCGCCCCGGAAAATGCGTGATCTTGTCCAAACTGTGCAATAAAAAACTGGATATTTCGACGAAGTTTATGCGTGTTTTTGCATTTTTTCCTTTGACTTTTGGGGAATACGGCGGTATAATGAACACAATCTTTTTCCGCTTTATCACATCGAAGGACTAAAATGAGGAGACCGCAATGAAGGCTTTTTCTTGCAAAATGAGCAGCAAAGCCGCTTTCGCCCCCATGGCGAAGGCCTTCTCCTCCTGCGCCGTTTCTATTCTTCTGGACGCCATTCTTGTGGCGTCCATTTTTGTTGTATCCGTACGACTGGCTCTGGCGATCGGTATCGTACTTGCCATCCTGCGACTGATCGTATGGGACAAGTTCCTGCCGCCTCGGCGAACGGCTTGTATTCTCACCTGAATGGGTATGCAGAATGCGGCTCCGCCCGGCGGAGCCGCATTTTTTGTATAAAAACAAAAAAGAGAGATTCCAATTGAAAAAGGAGAGATCTGAAATGAAAAAGAGAGTTTTTGCAATGGTATTGGCCGCCGCGATGGTGATGGCCATGCTGGCCTCCTGCGGGAGCGGCTCCACCTCCGCCAAATCGGGCAGCAATGAGATCGTCATTGCGCTGATCACCAACACCACCGGCGATTACGCTCAGTACGGCATCCCCGTCCACAATGCGGCGATGATGTATTTTGACAAGGTGAACGCCGAGGGCGGCATCAACGGCAAAAAGATCACCGTTCTGGAATATGACGACAAGGCCGACGGCGTAGAGTCGGTGAACGCCTTTAACCTGGCCATGGAGAAAAACATCTCCGCCGTGCTGGGCTCGGTGCTGACCGGCGCCACCATCGCCCTGTCGGACGCCACCTTTGAGGCCGGCGTGCCCCAGGTGACGGCCTCCGCCACCGCCGAGGGCGTTACCGTCATCGATCCGGATGATGCAAACAGCGCCATCCGCACCAACGTCTTCCGCTCCTGCTTCATCGACCCCTTCCAGGGCGAAAAGATGGCCGATTACGCCGTCAACAAGCTGGGCGCCAAGACGGCCGCCATCTTCTATGAGACCGGCTCGGACTATTCCGAGGGCGTGAAGGCCGCCTTTGAGCAGAAGGCCGCCCAGCTGGGTCTGCAGATCGTCGCCACCGAGGCCTTTGCCGCCGGCGACGTGGACTTTAAGCCCGCCATGACCAACATCGCCTCCAAGAATCCCGACGTGGTCTTTGCTCCCATCTATTACGGCGAAGCCGGACTGGCGGTCACCGCCGCCCGCGCCGCGGGCTGCACCGCCACCTTCCTG
Organism: Oscillospiraceae bacterium; assembly: GCA_902797555.1. Lineage (GTDB taxonomy): Bacteria > Bacillota > Clostridia > Oscillospirales > Butyricicoccaceae > UBA4644. The sequence goes on along the minus strand of CADBTM010000077.1, from coordinate 12,273 downwards.
GGCGCCGACGGCTTTGGCTCGGTGAAGGATTACGCTTCCGCCGAGGATCTGGAGGGCACGGTCTATTGCTCCGGTTATGCGCCCGGCACCGACAGCGTCAAGCAGTTTGAAGAGGACTACTGCAAGACCTTCAGCGTGGACGCCGTCCCCAATATGTTCGCCCCTCTGGCCTATGACGCCGCCATGATCCTGTGCTACGGTCTGGAAAAGGCCGAGGCCGCAGGTCTCACCGCCGGCACCGACGCCTATCGCAAGGCGGTCATCGAGGCCATCTCCGGCATGAACAATGTGGAGGGCATCACGGGCTCCTATTCCTTTGACGCAAAAAACAATCCCATCAAGACGGCCGCCATCATCGAGCTGACCGGCGGCGACGAGGTCTTCAAAGAGATGTACTAAGATGGATTCGGAGGGGAAACCGCTCCGCATGCTTCCTTCCCCAAGCCCCGCATGGGGCTTGGGGAACAGGCAAGAAAGGGGAAATTAGATGGATTGGTTATCGTTGGCCTTTTCTCAGATCGTGAACGGGCTGCAGGCCGGGTCGGTGTACGCGCTGGTGGCGTTGGGCTACAGCATGGTGTACGGCATCATCCTGCTGCTCAATTTTGCCCACGGCGACATCATCATGGTGGGCGCCTACACCGCGTTTTACGCGATGACGGCCTTTCATCTGCATCCTGTGGTATCGGTGGTACTGGCTGTTTTGGTCAGTACTGCTTTGGGCGTATTTGTGGAAAAGGTCGCCTACACCCCTCTGCGCTCTGCGCCCAGACTGTCACTGCTCATCACCGCCATCGGTATCTCCTTCCTGCTGGAAAACGGGGCGCAGCTGCTGTTCGGTGCGGACACCAAGAGCATGGATCCCATGGTGCGCGGGGGCATCCGTCTGGGCACCACCACCGTCAGCTTTGCGGCCATCATCACCATCATCGTCTCGGTGATCGCCATGGCGGCGCTGTCCCTGCTGGTCAGGCGCACCAAGCTGGGCAAGGCCATGCGGGCGGTGAGCGAGGATATGGGCGCGGCCCAGCTGATGGGCATCAGCCTGAACAAGACGATCTCCTTTACCTTTGCCGTGGGGTCGGCGCTGGCGGGCATCGGCTCGGTGCTCTATCTGTGCGCCTATCCCCAGGCGTCGCCCACCATGGGCTCGATGCTGGGTCTGAAGGCCTTTGTGGCCGCCGTGCTGGGCGGGATCGGCTCGATCCCCGGCGCCATGCTGGGCGGCTTTGCCATCGGCCTGCTGGAGGCCATCGTTTCGGCGGTGGGTCTGTCCGAGTGGAAGGACGGCGTGGTGTTTGCCGTGCTCATCGTGGTGCTGCTGGTCAAGCCCACCGGCATCCTGGGCAAGAAGATCACCGAAAAGGTGTAAAGGGGGCGGCAGCATGACGAAACAGGACAAATCTTCTCCCATCCGCATCCCCATGCCTCTGCGCTACGGCATCAACCTCGCCCTGATCGTGGGGCTGTGGGCGGTGTTTCTCGCGCTCATTCAAAACGGGATCATCACCAACTATTGGAACGGAATTCTGATCATGGTGGGGATCAACATGATCCTCGCCACCTCCCTCAACGTGGCCACCGGTTATCTGGGACAGCTTCCCCTGGGTCACGCGGGCTTTATGGCGGTAGGCGCCTATGCAGGGGGCATCTTTATGAAGTCCACCCCCGCCGCCGATCTGATCGCCGAAGGGAACACGGCGGCCGCTTTGCCCTATGTTCTGGCGGCACTGCTCATCTCGGCGCTGATTGCGGGCGTCTTCGGCCTGATCATCGGCATCCCCGCCCTGCGGCTAAAGGGCGACTATCTGGCCATCATCACGCTGGGCTTTGGCGAGATCATCCGCGTGGTGCTCACCAACATCGACAACGTGCTGGGGTTTAAGTTCACCTACGGCGCTGCCGGACTGAAACGCATCCCCAAGTTCTCCACCTTTACGCTGGTGTTTGTTTGCGTGGTGCTGTGCTGCGGGATGATCCACATGCTGATGAAGTCCCGCCACGGCCGGGCGATCCTCTCCATCCGGGAAAACGAGATCGCCGCCGAGAGCGTGGGCATGCCCGTCACCTTTTATAAAACGCTGGCCTTTGTGTTTTCCGCCATGCTGGCAGGCGTGGCCGGGTGCCTGTACGCCGGCTATCTGGGCTCGCTCTACCCCTCCACCTTCAAGTTTATGAAATCCATCGAGATCCTGGTGATGGTGGTGCTGGGCGGCATGGGCTCGATGCTGGGCTCGATCCTGTCGGCAGGGGTGCTCACCGTGCTGCCCGAGCTGCTGCGCTCGGTGGCGGACTACCGCATGGTGGCCTATTCGCTGGTGCTGGTGCTCATGATGATCTTCCGGCCGAAGGGCCTGCTGGGCGGGTACGACTTTTCCATGTCCCGTCTGCTGGAAAAGGTGCTGAACGCCCTCTTCCGGCGTCAGCCAAAGAACAAACAGGAGGGAGGTGCTGCAGATGAGCGAGCTGAGGAGTAAACACAAGCTTGTCCCCATGAACGCGGTGAACATGCTCACCGAGCGGGACAGCGACAAGACCCCCATTCTGGAATGCGCCCATCTGGGCATCGACTTCGGCGGGCTCAAGGCGGTGGATGACTTTAATCTGGCCATCGGCCGCACCGAGATCACCGGCCTCATCGGCCCCAACGGCGCGGGCAAGACCACCGTTTTCAATCTGCTCACCAAGGTGTATCAGCCCACCCGGGGCTCGATCCTGCTCAACGGCATCGACACCCATTCCATGACAACGGCCCAGGTCAACCGCGCCGGCGTGGCGCGCACCTTTCAGAATATCCGCCTGTTCGGCGACCTGACGGTGGAGGACAACGTGCTCATCGGCCTCCACCACGAGATGGACTATACCATTCCCGAGGCCTTTCTCCGCCTGCCCCGGTATTGGCGGGGCGAACGCATCGCCCGCAACCGCGCCCGGGAGCTGCTGTCCATCTTTGACATGCAGGATCTGGGACAGGTCAAGGCGGGCTCGCTGCCCTACGGCGCCCAGCGCAGACTGGAGATCGTCCGGGCGCTGGCCACCAACCCCAGCCTGCTGCTGCTGGACGAGCCGGCGGCAGGCATGAACCCCTCGGAGACCTACGAGCTGATGCAGAATATCGTCCGTATCCGGGATCTGTTCCGGATCGCCATTTTGCTCATCGAGCATGATATGAATCTGGTGATGGGCATCTGTGAGGGCATCTGCGTGCTCAATTTCGGCCAGATCATCGCCAAGGGCACCCCCGAGGATATCCAGAATAACCCGGTGGTCATCGAGGCCTATCTGGGCACACAGGAAAAGGAGGCGTAAGCATGGCACTGCTGCAAGTGGATCATATCAACGTGTTTTACGGCGCCATCCACGCCATCAAGGACGTCTCCTTTCACGTGGACGAGGGCGAGGTGGTGACCCTGATCGGCGCCAACGGCGCGGGGAAATCCACCACACTGAAGACGATCTCCGGCCTGCTTCATGCAAAAAGCGGCAAGATCACCTTTGAGGACAAGGATCTGAAGGGCATGCCCGCCCACAGCGTCGTTTCCCACGGCATCGCCCAAGTGCCCGAGGGCAGACGGGTCTTTCTCCGCATGACGGTAGAGGAAAATCTGGAAATGGGCGCCTATACCCAGCCCCGCGCCTCCATCCAGACCGCCATGAAGGACGTGTTTCAGCGCTTCCCCCGTCTGGAGGAGCGCCGCAGCCAGATCGCCGGCACCCTCTCCGGCGGCGAACAGCAGATGCTGGCCATGGGGCGCGCCCTCATGTCCCATCCAAAGCTGCTCATGCTGGACGAGCCCTCCATGGGTCTGGCGCCGCTGCTGGTGGAGCAGATCTTTGACATCGTGCGCGAGCTCCATCGGGCGGGCACCACCATTCTGCTGGTGGAGCAAAACGCCCGCGCCGCCCTCAGCGTGGCCGACCGGGGCTATGTGCTGGAGACCGGGCGCATCGTCACCTCCGGCACCGGGCAGGAGCTGCTGGCGTCGGACGTCATCAAAAAGGCATATCTGGGAGGATGATATCCTCCCATTTTTTCTCCCCAGAAGGGGAAGGTGACGGATGAGGTTGTACCAAGCCATTTGTGTCCCACCTCTGTCAACATCAAAACACGAGAAAAAAACACCCTTTCGGGTGTTTTTTTGTTATTCCGGAAACTCCTCCAGGCCTTGCTCCAGCAGGGCGAGGAGCTTTTTTTCTTTTGGGGTGAGGGACAGACGCGCAAAGAGGTCGGGACGGCGCTCCTTGGTGCGGTGGAGCGCCTGCGCCCGGCGCCAGCGCTCGATGTTTTCGTGGTGACCGGACAGCAGCACCGCCGGGACGCCCCGATCCCGCCACACCTCCGGCCGGGTGTACTGGGGGTATTCCAGCACGCCGGAAAAGTGGCTCTCGTCCTCAAAGCTGGCCTGCTCGGCCAGCACGCCGGGTACCATGCGGCACACCGCGTCGGTGATCACCATGGCGGCCAGCTCGCCGCCCGTGAGGACAAAATCTCCGATGGAGATCTCCTCGTCCACACACGCATCGATAAAGCGCTGATCCACCCCCTCATAGTGGCCGCAGATCAGGATAAACCGCTCCCGGGAGAGAAGCTCCCGGGCTTTTTTCTGGTCAAACACCGCGCCCGCCGGGCTGAGAAGGATGGTGTGCACCCGCTCGCCCTGGGTCACGTCGTCCAGACACCGGGCCAGCGGCTCGCACTGCATGATCATGCCCTGTCCCCCGCCGTAGGGGTAGTCGTCGGTGCGCCGCCGCTTGTCGGGGGAATAGTCCCGGATGTTGTGGCAGCGGACGTCGATCAGACCGGCCTGACGTCCCCGGCCGATGATGCTCTCCGAAAGAGCGCTGTCCACCATGTCGGGGAAGAGGGTGAGTATATCAATCCTCATCGGGCAGCATCCCTTCTATGGTGCGCACGTTGAGGCGCTTGTGTTCAAAATCCACTCCCAGATAAAAGGGCTGGGCAGCGGGGATGAGCACCTCGCCCTTGGGACCCTCCACCCGATAGAGCATGGAGGCCGGACGCTCCAGCACCTCGGCAAGGGTGCCGATGACCTGCTCCGTCCGGGCGTCGTACACCGAAAAGCCGTAGATATCCTGATAGAGATACTCCCCCTTTTTGAGGGGCAGCGCCTCCCGGGGGACGGTGATGACCTTGCCCTTGAGGGGCATGGCGGCCTCCACCGTGTCCACACCCTCCAGCGTCAGCAGGAGAAAGTCGCCGTGCATCCGCAGCCCGGCAAGGGTATAGTCCTTTCCGCCCACCGTCAGCGTTTTGAGCTTGCGCAGCAGAGCGGGGTCACAATAGGCCTCGGCCTTGACCTCGCCTCTTACGCCGTGGGTATTGAGGATCTTTCCGCATTCGATCTTCATGGGAGTCTCCTTTTTCTTATCGGATGAGGGCGTCCATCAGCGTGCAGGCCTTGTCCACCTGCAGGCCGGTTTCTGCCGCCGTTCGTTCACAGTAATGCACCTCGCCCCGGTCAGGAGAAACCCGGCTGTCGTACAGGGCAAAGGGCACCGGGTCGGGAACGTGGGTGCGCACCCTGAGAGGGGTGGGATGATCGGGCAGCACCATGGCGGCAAAGTCCTCGCCGCTTTGCTCCAGCCACCGGAGCACGGGCGCCATGATGCAGCTGTCGATCTGCTCGATGGAATAGATTTTTTCCTTGAGCTGTCCGTGGTGGCCGCACTCGTCGGGCGCCTCCACATGGATATAGAGGAAGCGGCACCCCTCCTCCAGCGCCCGGACGGCTGCCCGACCCTTTGCGCCAAAGTCGGTCTCGTAGGTGCCGGTGATCCGCCCGTCCACGGGAAGCACCTCCAGCCCGGCGCACCGACCGATGCCCCGCACCAGATCCACTGCCGAGATGACGCCGCCCTTTTCCACGCCGAACCGCTCCCGGAAGGAGGTGAGACGGGGCTTGCGCCCCTCGCCCCAGATCCAAAGGCAGTTGGCCGCGGGCCTGCCCTCGGCCTCCAGCCGTTTGTTGACGGGATGCTCCCGCAGGAGGGCATAGGAGCGCTCCATCATCTCCCGCAGCAGCGCGCCGTTTTCCCCTTTGGGAAGATAGTCCGCCACCGGACGTCCGGAAATATCGTGGGGCGGGGTGAGAATCGCCCCGTCGGAGGCGTTTCGCCGCACCAGACAGTGGCGATAGGAGATCCCGGGATAAAGCTCGCCCACGGGGGAAAAGACCTTTGCCATATCCTCGATGAGGATGCGGGAAAGGGCGCTGTCGATCTCGCCGCCGCTGTAGTCCTCCATCACGCAGTCTTCCACCCTGTCGCCGCCCCGGAGGGTGACGGTGTTTACCCGGTAGGTCACGTCGCCTTCGTCCAGCGGGATGCCCATATTGACGGCCTCCAGCGGGGAGCGCCCGGTGTAGTAGATCGCCGGATCATAGCCGAACACCGACAGATTGGCGGTGTCGCTGCCGGGAGGCATGCCCTCGGGCACCGTCCGCGCCAGCCCGTATCGGCCGTATCGGGCCAGACGATCCATGTTGGGGTGGCAGGCCACGTCCAGCGGCGTTTTGCCGCCCAGCGCCTCCACCGGCCAGTCGGCCATGCCGTCGCCCAAAAAGACTACCGATCTCATGCCTGTGCCTCCAGCCAACGGAGCACGCTTTCCTTCATCTTGCTCTTGGAAATGGCCTTGTCAAAGCGCACCGGCGCATCCCGCAGCGTCTTGATGGACGGAGGCGCGGTGCGGCAGCTGACGATCTCCAGAGCCTCCAGCCGCTGAAAATCGTCCCCGTCAAAGTCCAGCCCCATGGCGGGCAGCATGCTCTTGGCAAACTTGAAGGGAGAGGCGGTGGATACCGCGATCGTGGGGGTTTTGTCCCCGGTGAGGGCGGTGTATTGATTGTAGGCGTTCATGGCGACGCCGGTGTGGGGATCACACAGATAGCCCCGACCGAACCACAGATCCTGAATGGTGTCAAAGGCGCGCTTGTCGTCGCACCAAAAGCCCATAAAGCCCTCGTCCCGCAGACGATCCGCCAGCTCGGCGCCGGCGCGGTACACGCCCTTGCTGTTCAGCTTTTGCATCCAGTGCTTCACCTGCTCGCCGTTTTCGGTGACGAACCACAGCAGCCGCTCCAGATTGGAGGAGATGAGGATATCCATGCTGGGGGAGGCGGTGAGGTGGAAGGGGCGGTTTTTGTCATAGGTACCGGTCTGCAAAAACTGGGTGAGCACGTTGTTTTGGTTGGAGGCGCAGATCAGCTTGTCCACCGGCAGGCCGCTCTTTTTGGCCAGCCATCCGGCGAGGATATTGCCGAAGTTGCCGGTGGGAACGACAAAGTTGACCTTGTCGCCCATTTCCAGCGATTCGCTTTTGAGCAGCTGGGCATATGCCCAGAAATAATAGGCGATCTGGGGAGCCAGACGTCCCCAGTTGATGGAGTTGGCGCTGGACAGCAGCATGCCCTTTTCCGCCAGAGCGGTCCGGACGGCTTCGTTGGTAAAGATGGCCTTGACGCCGCTCTGGGTGTCGTCAAAATTGCCCTCTACGGCAAAGACCTGCACGTTGTCGCCCTGCTGGGTGACCATCTGCAGCCGCTGCATTTCGGAGACGCCGCCCTTGGGATAGAAGACACAGATCTTTGTGCCCTCCACCCCGGCAAAGCCCTCCAGCGCCGCCTTGCCCGTATCGCCCGAGGTGGCGGTGAGGATGACCACCTGCTTGTCTTCTCCGCATTTTTTTGCGGCGGCGGGCAGCAGACGGGGCAGCATCTGCAGCGCCATATCCTTAAAGGCGCAGGTGGGACCGTGCCACAGCTCGAGAGACCACAGCCCGGGACGCACGTTCCGGAGAGGGGCCACCTGGGGATCGTCAAACCGCCCGGTATAGGCCTCCTTGCAAAAGCCCCGCAGCTCTTCCTTGGAAAAGCCGGGCAAAAACGCCGCCATCACCGTCTCGGCCACCCGGGGATAGGACATGGCGGCCATGGTCATGATCTGCTCCTCGGAAAACGAGGGCAGCTCGGTGGGCACAAACAGCCCTCCGTCGGGCGCCAGCCCCTGCAAAATGGCCTGCGCCGCGGTGACGCGCAGTTCGTTGTTTCGTGTGCTGCAAAATTCCATAGACAGACCCCTCCTTGGGAAAAATCTACCTTTTATAATACCAAATTTATTCCGGTTTGTCCATCCTTTTGCGCAAAGGGATGACACTTGCGCAACCGCCTTATCCGTGCTATACTGATACTATCAATCCCCGCGCAAATAGAAGGAGGACGTCCAACATGGATCGCAATCTCACCCTGCTCACCGATTTTTACGAGCTGACCATGGCAAACGGCTATCTCAAAAGCGGAGTGGCCGACACCATCGCCTACTTTGATATGTTCTTCCGCCGGGTGCCCGATCAGGGCGGCTATGCCATCATGGCCGGTGTGGAACAGCTGGTGGAATACCTGAACAATCTGCATTTTTCCGACGAGGACATCGCCTATCTCCGGGGGCGCAACTGCTTCTGCGAGGAGTTTTTGGAGTATCTCCGCAATTTCAAGTTTGCCTGTGACGTGTGGTGCATCCCCGAGGGCGAGATCATCTTTCCCGGCGAGCCCATCGTCACCGTCCGCGGCCCCGTGATCCAGGCGCAGTTTATCGAGACCATGCTGCTGCTCACCATCAACCATCAGAGCCTCATCGCCACAAAGGCCAGCCGCATGGTGCGCGCCGCCAAGGGCCGCGCCGTGATGGAGTTCGGCTCCCGCCGGGCACAGGGCGGCGACGGCGCCATTCTGGGCGCGAGAGCGGCCTATATCGCCGGGGCAGTCGGCACGGCCTGCACCATCACCGACCTTCAGTACGGCGTGCCCGCTCTGGGCACCATGGCTCACAGCTGGGTGCAGATGTTCCCCACCGAGTTTGACGCCTTCAAGGCTTATGCCCAGACCTATCCCAACGCATGCACCGTGCTGGTGGACACTTACAACGTGCTCAAATCGGGCGTGCCCAACGCCATCCGCACCGCCAAGGAGGTGCTGGAGCCCATGGGCTGCCGCATGAAGGGCATCCGCATCGACTCGGGCGATATCACCTACCTCAGCCGCAAGGCGCGGGAGATGCTGGACGCCGCCGATATGCCCGACTGCAAGATCGTGGTCTCCAACTCTCTGGACGAATATCTGGTGCGCGATCTGCTGGGACAGGGCGCCTGCATCGACAGCTTTGGCATCGGCGAGCGGCTGATCACCTCCCGCAGCGAGCCGGTGTTCGGCGGCGTGTACAAGCTGGTGGCCATCGAGGACAAAAACGGCACCATCCTCCCCAAGATCAAGATCTCGGAAAACGTGGAAAAGATCACCAACCCCCATTTCAAGCAGGTGTGGCGTCTCACCGACAAGGCCGACGGAAAATACCGCGCCGACGTGCTCACCCTCCGGGACGAGGTCATCGACGACACCCAGCCCTATCTGCTGTTTGACCCCATGCACACGTGGAAGCGCCGTCCCACCGTCAATTTCACCGCCCGCCCCCTGCAGGTGCCCCTGTTTGAAAAGGGCGTCTGCGTGCACAAGCCCCGGGACATCGAGGAGATCCGCGCCTTCTGCCTGTCCTGCCAGGACAAGATCTGGGAGGCTGTCGCCCGGTTCGAAAATCCCCATCCCTATTATGTAGACCTGTCCCAAAAGCTGTGGGACATCAAGAGAGATCTGCTGGAGCAGAATCAGTTCTAAGATCATTGGAGGTAACCATGGACGCCCGATATACCGAATATGCCCGCCTGCTTGTGGAGGTGGGCCTGAACGTGCAAAAAGGCCAGACGCTCATCATCGCCAGCCCGGTGGACTGCGCGTGGTTTGCCCGTCTGTGCGCCGAGGCCGCCTATGACGTGGGCTGCCGGGAAGCGGTGATGAATTGGCACGACGATGCCCTCACCCGCATGAAGTATCTCCGCGCCGACGACGCCGTTTTTGACGAGCTGCCCCGTTGGCAGGCCGATTTTTACAACGACTATGCCCAGCAGGGCGCGGCCTATCTGGCCATTTCGGCCACCGACCCCGAAAACCTCAAGGGTGTGGATCCCACCCGTCTCACCCGCGCCCTCACCGCCTCGGCAAAGGGGAGAGAGATCTTCCGCCGGGCGCAGATGAACAACGTCATCCCGTGGTGCATCGGCTCGATCCCCATCCCCAGCTGGGCAAAGACTGTCTTTCCCGGCGTCAGCGAGGAGGAGGCCATGGATCGGCTGTGGGACGCCATTTTCCAGTCGGTGCGCATCACCGGCGAGGGCAACGCGGTGGAGCTGTGGCGCCGGCACCAGCAGACCCTCAGCACCCGCCTGAACAAGCTGAACGAGCTCAACTTTGTCAGCCTGCACTACACCAATTCTCTGGGCACCGATCTGACCATCCGCCTGCCCGAGGGACATCTCTGGGCGGGAGGCAGCGCCTTTACCCCCAAGGGACAGGAGTTTATCGCCAATATGCCCACCGAGGAGATCTTTACCGCGCCCCGGAAGGACGGCATCGACGGCGTGGTGTATGCCGCCATGCCGCTGGTGCACGACGGCAACGTGATCGACGGCTTCCATATGGTCGTCCGGGAGGGCAAGATCGTGGAGGTGCACGCCGAAAAGGGCGAGGAGACCCTCAAGGCCGCCGTGACGGTGGATGAGGGCGCCTCCCGCTTTGGCGAGGTGGCGCTCGTCCCCTACGACAGCCCCATCCGCAACCAGCAGATCCTGTTCTACAACACCCTCTTTGACGAAAACGCCGCCTGCCATCTGGCCTTTGGCGAGGCTTATCCCGAGTGCATCCGCGGCGGGGAAAACATGACTCAGGAAGAGCTCTCCGCCCACGGCCTCAACCACTCCAACACCCATGTGGACTTTATGATCGGTACCAGCGATCTGTCCATCACCGGCCTCACCCACGACGGCCGGACGGTGCAGGTCTTTGAAAACGGCAACTTCGCCCTGTAAGAAAGGAGCATTCCATGGAATTCCGCGATACCCTCTTTGCCCGGCATTCCTGCCGCGCCTATGCCGACACTCCGGTGGAGGAGCGTCAGCTGGGCATGGTGCTGGAGGCGGCCAACGCCGCCCCCATCGGCAAGAAAAAGTATGAAAACGTCCAGCTCACCGTCATCCGGGACAAGGCCGTGCTGGATGCCATCACACAAAATGCCCGGCAGCGGCTGGGCGACCCGGAGGCCGATCCGCTGTACGGTGCGCCGGTGGTCATCGTGGTCTCCGTAAGGGAGATGGAGGGGCAGATCACTCCGGTGAGCATCGCCAACGCCGCCTGCGTGGTGGAAAACATGCATCTGGCCGCAACCGATCTGGGCTTGGGCAGCTGCTATCTCTGGGGCGTGGTGCAGACCATGCTGGACAGCTTTGACCTGCTGTACAAGCTGGACCTGCAGGAGGGCTTTTGGCCGGTGTCCGCCCTCGCCCTTGGCGTGGAGCGGGAGGCACAGCCCGCAAAAACACCCACGGTCAAAAAGCTGCACACCAACTTTATCGGCTGAGCTTCGCCCGACAACGTAAAAAAGCTGAGATATACGTCGTGAAAAACGTGTATCTCAGCTTATTTTTTGCTCTTTTTCAGCGATTGGTTTTCAACAGATAGTCATAGGTGCTGTCGGGCACCAGCGGGCGAATGCCCTCCAGATCCCCCTTGTCCAGCAGCTCCCGCACCCGGGAGGCCGAGATGGGCGCGCCGCCCAGCTCCTTTCGGGGGATCTCAGTGACGGCGATGCCCCTTTGGGGCAGGATCTCCTGCATGCGCCGGTTGTAGGCGTCGGTGACGGGGGAGAGGGGCTCGGTGCCCACAAAACGTCGGGTGATGCCCAGCGCGGGGGCAAAGAAATTGGAAAAAATTTCCAAATCCAGATCGCACCGGATCTGGGGCACCCGCTCCTTGTCCTTGATGAAATAGGTGGGGAAGGTGGCCGCCGAGATCAGATAGTCCCCGGTGGGGTGGACGATGACGTTTTTCAGATCGGCGGTGCCCGCCTTTGCCAGTGCCAGCCGGTCTGCGGCGGGAAAGCGGCTCCGGTCCTCCGAAAGGATAAAGAGATGGAGCAGGTCGCAGGCCTGCGCCGCCTGCTCCACCAGATAGCGATGTCCCAGAGTAAAGGGGTTACAGTTGGCGACGATGGCGCCCACTGTGCCGTCGCAGGGGCGGGTCTCCAGCGAGGCGACAAAGTCCTTTGCCCCGTCCCGGATGTTTTCCATCAGCAGGGTGTCGGGGGTCTCTGCCACCGGGAAAAAGCTCAGGTCGCCGAACATTGCCCGGTTTTTGGGCTTGGTGTAGAGAA
>CADBTM010000076.1 GCA_902797555.1 Oscillospiraceae bacterium | reverse complement strand
TTGTTTTTCGGTTTTGTCCGCTTGAAAGAACGCGACAACTGTAGTATAATACATAATGATAAATTGCGTTCGTTCTCAAATGAGTGTTCAAAACGTGCTTCCGAAAGTTGGGAAAGCGCTCCCCTATTTCGCTTCAAAGCGCTGAAACCCGTTGATAATAAAGGAGATGTGGAAATATATGAAATTAGGTATCGTCGGTCTTCCGAACGTTGGCAAAAGCACCCTGTTCAACGCGATCACAAATGCTGGCGCGGAGAGCGCCAACTACCCCTTCTGCACCATCGAGCCCAACGTGGGCATGGTGGCCGTGCCCGACAGCAGACTGGACTTTTTGGCGGACATGTACCATCCCAAAAAGTACACCCCTGCCGTCATCGAGTTTGTGGACATCGCCGGTCTGGTGAAGGGCGCCTCCAAGGGGGCAGGACTGGGCAATCAGTTTTTGGGCAACATCCGCAACACCGACGCCATCGTGCATGTGGTGCGCTGCTTTGACGACGACAACGTGATGCACGTGGTGGAGGACGCCTCCAAGGCCGCTCCCGTCGATCCCGCCGGGGATATCGAGTGCATCAATCTGGAGCTCATCCTCGCCGATGCCGAAATGATCGAGCGCCGCATCGACCGGGCAAAGAAAAACGCCAAGGGCGGCGACAAAAAGTTTTTGAAGGAAGCGGAGATCCTGGAAGGGCTGCTGGCGTGGCTCGATCAGGGCAAGCCCGCCCGCACCTATGCCTGCGATCCCGACGAGATGGCGGTGATCCGCCAGTCCGACCTGCTCAGTCTCAAGCCGGTGATCTATGCCGCAAACATGGACGAGAGCGGCGTTTCCGACCCGGAGAGCAACAAATACTATCAGATTGTCAAGGCCATCGCCGACGGGGAAAACAGTCAGGTTCTTCCCATCTGTGCCAAGACCGAGCAGGAGATCGCCGAGCTGCCGCCCGAGGATCAGGCCATGTTTCTGGAGGAGCTGGGCATGGAGCAAAGCGGTCTGGATCGGCTGATTCAATGCTCCTACACCCTGCTGGGACTGATCTCCTTCCTCACCGGCGGCTCGGACGAGGTGCGCGCGTGGACGATCGTCCGGGGCACCAAGGCGCCTCAGGCGGCGGGCAAGATCCACACCGACTTTGAGCGCGGCTTTATCCGCGCAGAGGTCATCGCCTTCGACGACCTCAAGGCGCTGGGCTCGATGGCGGCTGCCAGAGAAAAGGGGCGCATCCGCTCGGAGGGCAAGGAATATGTTATGAAGGACGGCGACATCGTCAACTTCCTCTTTAACGTTTGATTCTACTTTGGAAAGGAACAGAGTTACACAACATGCAATATGATGTTTTGATCATCGGCGCCGGCCCCGGAGGGATCTTTACCTCCTACGAGCTGGCAAAAGCCAAACGGGGGCTGCGTATCGGCGTTCTCGAGCTGGGCAACCCCTTGAACAAGCGGAAATGCCCCATCGACGGAAAGAACGTCAAATCGTGCATTCACTGCAAGACCTGCGCCATTATGAACGGCTTTGGCGGCGCGGGCGCCTTTTCCGACGGAAAGTACAATATCACCAACCAATTCGGCGGAACGCTGTATGAATACATCGGCAAGGAGCAGGCGCTGGAGCTGATGCGCTATGTGGATGGGATCAACCTTTCCCACGGCGGCGAGGGCACCAAGCTCTATTCCACCGCCAACACCGCCATCAAAAAGATGTGTCTGGAAAACGGCCTTCACCTGCTGGACGCGCAGGTGCGCCATCTGGGCACCGACATCAACTATACCGTTTTGGGCAATCTTTATGACGAGTTGAAGGACAAGGTGGACTTTCACTTCAACACGGCGGTCACCTCGGTGGAAAAGACCGAGGGCGGCTATCTTGTCCACACCGAAAAAGAGAGCTTTTCCTGCACCCGCTGCGTGATCTCGGTGGGTCGAAGCGGAAGCAAATGGATGGAAAGCGTGTGCCGGGATCTGGATCTGCCCACCCGCTCCAACCGAGTGGACATCGGCGTGCGGGTCGAGCTGCCCGCAGAGGTGTTTTCCCATCTGACCGACGAGCTGTATGAGAGCAAGATCGTCTACCGCACCCAAAAGTTTGAGGATCTGGTGCGCACCTTCTGCATGAATCCCCGGGGCGTGGTGGTCAACGAAAACACCAACGGCATCGTCACGGTCAACGGCCACAGCTATGAGGATCCTGCGCGGCACACCGAAAACACCAACTTTGCCCTGCTGGTGAGCAAGCACTTTTCCGAGCCCTTCAAGGACAGCAACGGCTATGGCGAAAGCGTGGCCCGGCTGAGCAATATGCTGGGCGGCGGCGTGATGATCCAGCGCTTCGGCGATCTGGTGCGGGGACGGCGCAGCACCGAGCGGCGCATCGAGGAAAACTTCGTCACCCCTACCCTTTCGGCCACCCCCGGCGATCTGAGCCTGGTCATTCCCAAGCGCATTCTGGACGGGATCATCGAGATGGTGTACGCACTGGACAAGATCGCACCCGGCACGGCCAACGACGATACCCTGCTGTACGGTGTGGAGGTCAAGTTCTACAACATGGAAGTGGAGATCGGAAACGATCTGCAGACCTGCAGTCCGGGGCTTTACGTCATCGGAGACTGTTCGGGCGTCACCCACTCCCTTTCCCATGCATCGGCCAGCGGCGTTTACGTCGCAAGAGAGATCCTCAGCCAACTGTAAAGCAAAAGAGCTTTCCGACATGGAAAGCTCTTTTTCAACCAGCGGTTGTCCTTTGTGGAAAAACAGATGCTGGACTTTTACTGTGTAAGCCGGTATTCTAAGCCTGACGGTACCGAACAACACACAAGGAGAAAAAAACAATGGAACTGACAAACAAGCTGCGTTCTTTGCGTATGCTCCGCGGGATCACGCAGGAGGCACTGGCTGCGGAAATGGGCGTTTCCCCTCAGGCGGTGAGCAAATGGGAGCGGGGCGCCGCCATGCCCGACATCAGCCTGCTGCCCGAGCTGTCCGTATATTTCGGCGTCAGCATGGACGAGCTTTTCGGGCTCACCGAAGAAAAAGAATTTGACCGCATTCAGAATATGCTATGGGATCGCCGCCTGCTGCCTCCCCACGACATGGAACAGGCCGAGCGGTGGCTGGACGAAAAGATCGCCGCAGGCTATCGCGCCGCCGACTGCCACCGGCTCAAGGCCGATCTGTACAATCATCAGGCGCGCATGCTCAAAAGCAAGGCAGAGCTGTCCGCAAAGGCTGCCCTCACTCTCGACCCCGCCTGCAAGTGGGGCTTTGACGAGCTGGACGACGCCATGGACGGCTACACTGCCGACTGGTATGCCCGCAACCATTTCCGGCTGATCGCATGGCTGGAGGAGTTTACGGCACAGCATCCCGACAGCCGCAATGGCTTTATGACCCTCATGGACAATCTTTTGGACGATGGGCGCATGAAAGAGGCCGCCCGGGCGCTGGTGGGACTGGAAAAAGCGGACAGCAGCTATCGCGTGGCCCTCTACCGGGCCAAGCTGTTGTGGTGCGAAGGAAAGCGGGAGCAGGCATGGGAGGAGCTCCGCCGGATGGAGCGGGACTATTCTCAGGAGTGGCTCGCCTCTCTGAGCGTGGCCGAGTTTCACGCCATGGAGGGCGATTTTGACCGCGCCATTGCTCAAGTCAAAAAAGCCATCGAGATTCAAAAACCGCCCCGCTATGTCGATTGCTATGAAATGCTCGCCCAGCTGTGTGAGATCACCGGAGACATTCCCGGTGCCATCGCCGCTCTGGAGGAGGAGCTGCGGGTGGACGAGGAGGACTGGCATTTTACTGAAGGAGAAAGCGCCGACGTCGTAAGGCGGGAGATCGCGCGGCTGAAGGCAAAACAATAAAGAAAAAGCCCCGCTGCATTTGCAGCGGGGCTTTGCGTATGCTCTCAGATATCCACCGTGGGAGGCTCGACGGGAGCGGGCACGGGAACGGGGTTGGCAGGATCGGGATTGATCGGTTCCGCAGGGATGTCATCCTCCGACAGACCGGAGGCAAACTCCACCACACGGGTGTAGATCACAGCCATCTCCGCGCGGGTCAGGCTGTTTTCTCCCGCAAAGGAGCCCTTATCGTCCACACCCCGCAGCAGCCCATAGGATACGGTGGAGGCGACGGCGGTCTGGTACCCCTCCGGGACGGCGTCCCAATCGCCGATCTTTGCGGTGACGGCGTCGGTGACCGTCTGCTCCGGCGTGGCGAGCAGCTTGCCGTCAAACATACCGAACACGATGTTTTTCAGCATGGCGGCCATCTCGTAGCGGGTCATTTCCCGGGTGGGATTCTCCCCTGCATCTTCCAGACCGGAAAACAGGCCGATATTCCTGGCGGCCAGCATATTTGCCGCATACCAATAGGCGTCGGCGGGCAACTCGTGCTTTGCTTCCTCCACGGCATCCATAAAGAAGGTGCGGGTCATCACAGCGGTAAACTCGGCCACTGTGACGGTTTTGGCGGGCTCGAAGGTGCGCACTCCCGTTTCACTGTCATAGGACGTTCCGTTTACCACGCCGTCTGCAAAGGCGCGCTCGATGGCATCATAGCCCCAATGGCTGTCGTCCACATCGGCAAAGGTGCCGGCGGCGGCAAAGGCACTGAACGAGAGGCTCAGCGCCAGAACAAGGGCAAGGGCAGCAAGCCGTAACTGTTTTCCCATAAAGAATCCCTCCTTTTTGGATTTAGACCGAAAAAACCGGAAAAAGTTCCCGATGATTTCTAAAAAAGCGGGCGCAGCCGCGCCCGCTTTTTGTGTTTTACTGAAGCTGAGAAAGACGCTTTTCCACAGCGGCCAGCAGCGCGCAGGTGCAGAACACCTCGGCGGCCTGCTCCAGCTCGCTGACGGGAGGCAGAGAGGGCGCGATGCGCAGATTGCTGTCCTGAGGATCGTTGCCATAGGGGAAGGTGGCTCCGGCGCCGGTCATCACAACGCCAGCCTCCTTGCACAGGGTGTTGATCCGCTTGGCGCAGCCGGGCATGGCGTCAAAGCTGATGAAATAGCCGCCCTTGGGGGTGTGCCAGCTTCCGGCGCCCGTGCCGCCCAGATTCTTTTCCAGCATGGAAAGCACCATGTCAAACTTGGGCTTGAGCAAAGCGGCGTGCTTTTTCATATGCTCCTCGATGCCGGCGCGATCCTTGAAAAAGCGCACGTGGCGGAGCTGGTTGATCTTGTCGGCGCTGATGGTCTGGACGGTCATGATCTTTTTCGTCCAGGCGATGTTGCTCTCGGAAGCGGCCATGGCAGCCACGCCGGCGCCGGCAAAGCTGATCTTGGAGGTGGAGCAGAACTCGAGGACGCGATCCTCGGTGCCGCACTTGGCGGCCTCGTCAAAGATATTGAGCAGCTCGTCGTGATCGTCGGACAGATGGTGGACGATGTAGGCGTTGTCCCAGAAGATGCGGAAGTCGGGGGCGGCGGTCTTCATGGCGGCAAAGCGGCGCACCACCGCGTCGGAATAGGTCTTTCCTTCGGGATTGCTGTACTTGGGGACGCACCAGATGCCCTTGACGGCGGGATCCTCGGCGGCCAGCTTTTCCACCATATCCATATCGGGGCCGTCGTCCAGCATGGGGATGGTGATCATCTCCATACCCAGCTGCTGGCAGATGGCAAAATGACGGTCATAGCCGGGCGCGGGGCACAGCCATTTGACCTTGTCCAGCTTGCTCCAGGGAGTGCAGCCGGGTGCGCCGAAAACCCACAGACGCATCATGGTGTCGTACATCATGTTCAGGCTGGAGCTGCCTCCGGCGATGACGTTTTCCGCGGGAACTTCCAGAATCTCGGCAAACAGCTGGCGGCAGGAGGCGATGCCCTCCAGAACGCCGTA
>CADBTM010000075.1 GCA_902797555.1 Oscillospiraceae bacterium | reverse complement strand
TATGCTTACGGCCTTGACGGGCACATGAAGGCCTTTTTGAAAACGATCAAACAGGGCGACGCCAAGCGGGCGGTGGTCTTTTCCACCTCATGGGTGTCCAGACATGCCATCGATCTTCTCAAAAAGGGCTTGGAGGAAGCCGGGATCCCGGTGGCGGAGGAGTATTTCTATGTGAAAAACAAGCCCAGCGAAGGACAGCTCAAGGAAGCTGCGGCCTTTGCCAAGAAGTTTCTGTAACAGGAAGGAAAAACGTCGGGAGGAATTATCATGAAAAAAGCACTTCAGATCCTTTTGATCGTCATTGCGGTAGCTTGCGGTTTGTTTCTTTTCATCCACCGCAGGGTGATCGCGGCCTATCTCAAAGGAGAGCCCCTGCCCGATGCGCCGGAGTGGCACAAGTCCTGCGGGCATTCCGCCTGATCCGGAACGGAAATCGTAAAAAGTGGGAGCGTATATGAACATATGAACCATACTGTCATCCTTGCCTGCTCGTCCTTTCGGGACTATCTTGCCGCGGCGCAGGAAAAGATGGGCACCGATCTTCCTGTGATCTGGCTGGACGAGCGTCTGCACCGGGATCCGAAGCTGATGCGGCAGGCCATCGTCCGCGCGCTGGAAGGGCTGCCTCCGGAGGTGGACACGGTGCTTGTCTCCATGGGCTTTTGCGGCGGCTCGTGGGCAGATATTACCGCCCGGGTGCGCCTTGTGCTGCCGCGTGCGGACGACTGCGTCAGCATCCTGCTCCACCGGCAAGACCGTCATGGATTTGACCTGAAGGAGCGGGATCATCTGTACGTCAAATGTGCCGACCCTTCCGCGTCCTCCTTTGAGGGCATCTTTCGCCGCATGACCGAGGGCGTGGATGAGGGACAGACTGCGGTGTACCTGCAGCGCTGGCGGGACAGCTATGCAGGCATCGACGTGATCGACACCGGTGTGTATGACTGTTCTTCCGACTCGTACCTTGCCCCCGTGCGGTCAGACGCCCGGTTTTTGCAGGCCGAGGTGCACACTGTCCCCGGCAGCAACCTTCTGCTGGAAAAGCTGGTCTCCGGGCGCTGGGATGAGGATTTTTGCATCGTCCCTCCCGGCGAGACCGTGACAAAAAGCAGGGTGGAGGGCGAAGAATAGTCCAAAATGCATCCGTTCCATTCTCGTTTTCAAAACAGGAGGCGCCGTATGCTGGAAACGCTGAAGACCCGATTTCTGAAAAATATCAACCGCCACCCCGATCTGGAATGGGAGCAGGTGCAGGCACGTCTGCTTGCCCACCCGGACGCGCTGGTAACTCTCCGGCGCATGGAGGAGAGCGGCGGCGAGCCCGATGTGATCGGCGCATTCCAGGGGGACGGAAAATTGGTTTTCTGCGATTGCAGCGGAGAAACTCCCGCCGGGCGCAGGAGCTTGTGCTATGATGACGCCGCCCTGCAAAAGCGAAAAAACAACCCGCCGGCGGGCAGCGCCCTCCGTCAGGCGGAGGAAATGGGTGCGGCACTGATGGACGAGACGTTGTACCGCAGACTGCAGGAGCTGGGGGAGTTTGATCGGAAGACCTCCTCATGGATCGCCACCCCGGAGACCATCCGGCGGCAGGGCGGGGCTCTGTTTTGCGAGCGGCGGTACGGCGCGGTGTTCACTTTTCACAACGGGGCCGATTCCTATTACTCCGTCCGCGGCTGGCGCGGCGTGCTGTACGTGTAAGCATTCCGGCGACAAGCCGTTTCACACGCGGAACTGAAAACTACACCTGGTATTCTCTATACAGGGAATCGTGACTTGACACCTCTCGACAAGCTTTGCCTGCCGGGAGGTGTTCTTTTGTCACAGGTGGATTTGCACATGTCTAAGGACTGTGTTATAGTGAAAAAAGGGCGGCAGACAATTCGCCCAAACAGACTGCTATGAAGAATACAAGGAGGACGACTATGATCCATCCCGACCTGCCGATCAATCGAACCGAAGAGGACACACTGAACCGGGGCACATTCGCCCGGAGTCTCGCACGGACGCTGACCAATTATTCCCTCACCTCATCGTTGACTGTCGGGCTGTACGGAGCATGGGGGAGCGGAAAGACGTCCCTGCTCAATATGGTTCTGGAAGCGGTGGAGGAGACCGATCCCAGTGCGGTGATCCTTCGCTTCAACCCTTGGATCTGCGCGGATGCATCCCAACTGATCACCCAGTTTTTCCGTCAGCTGAGCGCTGCGATCCGTCTGAAAAAGCCAATGGGGGAGCGGACGTGGGAGCTGATCGATCAATACGCCGGCCTTTTTGAACTGGCCAATCTGATCCCCGGCGCGGGAGGAGTCATCGCCGCGTCGGGAGGACTTCTGGGGAAGATCGCAAAGAATCGGATAGCGGCACGGGGGAAGGATCTGCAAAAAAGCAAGGATCAGATCGTGGAAAAACTGATGGAGGAGGATATCAAAATCATTGTCTCCATCGATGATATCGACCGCCTCTCGGAAGATGAGATCGTGGCGGTGTTCCAACTGGTCAAGGCGCTGGCAGACTTTCCAAAGACCATTTATTTGCTTGCCTTCGACTATCAAGTGGTGGTGAAGGCGCTGGAGAAGGTGCAGCATGGCGACGGACGGGAATATCTGGAGAAGATCATTCAGGTGCCCTTCGAGATCCCGGCCATCCGCCTGAATGACGTTCACCAGGCGCTGTTTTCCAAGCTGGAGGCCATTTTGGGCGATATTCCGGAGGAACGGTGGGACAAGGCCACTTGGGCCGAACTGTTCCGATACGGCATGCGGCCATATTTCCATTCTCTCCGGGATGTGATCCGATTCTCCAATGTGTTTATGCTGAAATACGAGCTTCTCAAAGAAGAGACCGACCCGGTGGATCTTTTGGGCCTGACCTGTCTGCAGGTGTTTGAACCGCGTGTATTTTCCGGCTTGCCCGAACAAAAGGACAGGATCTGCGGCACGGTGCAAACCTATTCTACCGAGCAGAGAAACGCAGAGGAGGAAAAGGGGAGAAAGGCGATGCAGGCGCTTTTGGGCGTCTCCGGCAGCGTGACCGACCAGGACGGCGCAAGGAGCATTTTGGGGATTCTGTTCCCTAGGATCCGGGAAGCAGCAAAGATTCGGATCGGCACTGGGCGGATCTATGCGTCGAGAGAATTTCTGATCCACCGGAACATCGCTGTTCCTCAGTGCTTTGATCGTTATTTTGCCCTTTGTTTGGACAGCGACGACCTTCCCTCCGCCCTGACGCGGGAGCTGCTCTTTGAAACGGATGAGGAAGCGCTTGAGGAAGGGATCATGGCGATCTACCATCAGGGTAAGATCGTGCCCTTTTTGGAAGAGACGGAGGCATATACCGGTCAAACAGGATCCCTCAAGATTCCACCGGAGCGTGGGGCGATCGTGATCCGCGGCCTTTGCCGCTGCTGGAGTCGGTTTGAGGTGGATGACCACAGCAGCTTTGCACTGCCATTTGATTGGCATCTTTTGTACATCGTGGATCCCATTTTAAAAACGATTGACGCGCAGGAGCGCTTCTCGCTGATCCAATCCTTTTTTGAGGAGGAGGCGGTGTCGACAGCCACTTTGACGCTCCTTCTCAATGATTTTGAGGTGCAGCAGGGAAAGGGAAACGACGGTGCAGCAGCAAAAGCGGACGCGG
>CADBTM010000074.1 GCA_902797555.1 Oscillospiraceae bacterium | reverse complement strand
TTTTTCGCCATATCCTCCAGCCAGCTTTCCATGCTCTCCACGTCATAGGCGGGACAGGGGGGCAGGCGGTAGACGCGCTTGGATTGTTCGCTCATACGCTCCCTCCTTTCTCCGCATCGTTCAGACAGGTGCGCAGCCGCTCCAGCTCGGCGCGGTAGGCGTCGAGACCCTTTTGGGTGATGCAGTAGGTGCGATTGCGCCCGTCGGTGGAGATTTCCCGGATATATTTTTCCGCCTCAAACTTGGCCAGCACGGTGTACAGTGTGGCGGGACCAAGGCGGAGCCGTCCCTCGGTGCGGCGGTGGACAAAGTTTGCGATATCCGTCCCGCACATGCTGCCCGACTGAAACGCCATGAGCACATAAAACATGGACTCGGTGAGCGTTTCCATCGCCCGTTTCGGCATAGGACGCCTCCTTTCGGAATATCGTTATATGATATCATGTAACGATATTATAACAGGCGGCAGGATCGTTGTCAATAGCAGAAAAAACAGAGAAACCCACTTGTTTTTTTCCTCCAAGGTCAGTATAATAGTGCGTACTGAATAAAAAAAGGGGGCTCTTTCCGTTGCTGTTCTGGAAGATCCTTTTGACCGAATTTATCGCGGAGATGGGCGACAAGACCCAGCTGATGCTCATCGCCATGACCTCCCGCTTCAAACTGCGGGATATCCTCATCGGCACGGCAGCCGCCGTGCTGGTGCTCAACGGGCTGGCGGTGCTGGTGGGCAGTCTGGTGAGCAGCCTGATCCCGCTGTGGCTTATCCGCATGCTGGCGGCAGTCGCCTTCCTCTGCTTTGCGTGGAGCTCGCTGGGCGGAGAGAAGGAAGAAGAGGAGCAGGTGAAAGAAAAACACTCCGGCCTTGCGGTGCTATCGGTATTCCTCACCTTTTTTGCCGCCGAGCTGGGGGATAAGACCCAGCTCACCGCCATCACCTTTGCCATGAGCGAGGGCAAGGCCAACGCCGTCACCGTCTGGCTGGCCTGTTCCGTGGGTCTGTTTGCCGCCGACGTGCTGGGCATGGCGGTGGGGTCGGTGCTCAAGCGCAAGCTTCCCGAGGGCTTTTTGAGCTGGCTAGCCTTTGTGATCTTTGCCGTGTTCGGCATGGTCACCCTCCACGAGGGCTGCGTGCTGCTTGCCGAGGGAGGCAGCCTGCCCTGGATCGTCACTGCCTGCGCCGCCGTGCTCTTTGCAGGGCTGTGTCTGATCAAGGTGTTTTGGAAAAAGAAGCAGAGCTGAAGAATCAATTCCGGAAAAAAGTGCCATACTATCCT
Organism: Oscillospiraceae bacterium; assembly: GCA_902797555.1. GTDB lineage: Bacteria > Bacillota > Clostridia > Oscillospirales > Butyricicoccaceae > UBA4644. Next base: position 8,256 of record CADBTM010000074.1, on the reverse strand, counting down.
CAAAAAGGAGGACGGTATGGGCACTTTTTTGTTTCACGGAAAGATCTGGCTGGAGGGGGAACGGTTTGCCGAGAGCATTCTTATCCGGGGCGGGCGTGTCGCCTCGGTGGGGGAGGATCCCCGCTTTTTTCGCCCGGAGAGGGGAGACGAATCCATCGACTGCGGCGGCAGGACGGTGATCCCCGGGCTGAACGACGCCTGCATTTCCCTTGTCTCGGCCTTCGGCGGAGAACGCAATCCCGCCAAACGGCGGGAAAAGGAGGCTTTTTTTCGCGCCGCCTTGGGCGAATGCGCCCGGCGGGGGCTGACCACCCTTCAGATCACCGATTTCGGCAGGACGATCCCGTGGAAGGATGCGCCTTTGCTGGCCTGGCTGCTGCGGGAGACAGAAGGCCTGCCCCGGGTGGGGGCGCTCATTCCGTGGGACGGGGAAACCGTCCCCAAACGGCGCTGGACGGAGGCGCTGAGCGACGCCTGCGGGGGCATATTCCTGCTGGAGGGCGACGGGATGGATCGGGGGCGGCTTTCCGCCCTGCTGCGTCAGGGGGAGCGGGAGGGCAAGACCCTGCGGGTATTTGCCGGACAGCCGGAGACGGTGGACGCCCTGCTTTCCGCGTGGGAAGGGCGGGACAGCCGTCTGCGTCGGGCAGAGCTTGTGTGCGCCGCGCCCCTCTCCTCACAGCAGGTGACGCGCATCGGCCAGACCGGCTTGGGCGTCATCGGCTTTCCCGGTCAGATCGGGCAGGGGGCAGGGGATCGGGCGTTTCCGTGCCGCACCCTCGGGGCGTTGGGAGCGAGGGTGGCCTTTGGCGGCGGAAAGAGCTGCGATCCCTTCGGCGCGCTGCAGGCCGTGATATCGCGAAAGGGCAGGGCTTCGCCCGGCGGAAAGGAGCTGCCCTCCGGCGAGGCGCTCACACCGGCCCAGGCTCTGGATGCCTTTGTCCGGGGCGGGGCATGGATGGCCTATGAGGAGGACTATCGCGGACGTTTGACCCCGGGATACAGCGGCGATTTGCTGGTGCTGGACAGGGATCTTTTCACCTGTCCCACCGAAGAAATATGCTCCATTCGCCCCGCTTTGGTGATGCGGGAGGGCGAAATCCTGTATCGAAACGGCCTGTGAGGGACACTTGACAGCGGGGGAAAAGGGGACTATACTAAGGGCAAATCTGGCAGAGTAGATTTGCACGTGATCAGTGCCGACGGGACGGGGAGTTGTCCGCCGGACGAAAGGGAGCGATCCCGCAGTGTGCATTTCGCATCCCGCTGCCGCAAGGGGAAGCATCCTCCCTGCGGCGCTGCCGCATTGGGGAGGTTATTTTTATGCCCGAAAGCAGATCACCCTTGTCCCTGTCCTATTGGAAGGAGGCCGCCGCCCGGCTGAAAGATGTCCGCACGCTGGCGGTCTGTTCGGTGCTCATGGCGCTTTCCATCGCCATCGCCAGCGTCTTCATCCCCCTGCCCAACGGCCTGAGGGTCTACTTCACCTTTGCTGCCAAAGCGATCTGCGCCATGATCTGCGGCCCGGTGGCGGCGCTGGTCTTCGGCTGCGCCGAGGATCTGCTGGGCTTTTTGATCCATCCCACGGGAGCCTTTTTCATCGGCTACACCATTTCTTCCATGTTCGGCATGTTCCTCTATGCCCTTGGGCTCTATCGGCAAAGGATCACTGTCGTCCGTGTGGCGCTCACCAAGCTGGCGGTCAACCTTTTGTGCAACGTGGGGCTGGGGGCGCTGTGGAACTCGATCCTCTTCGGCAAAGCGTACCTGTTTTATTTCTGGAGCAGCCTGACGAAAAATCTGCTCCTCTGGCCGGTGGAGACGGCGCTCATTCTGCTGGTGTTCCGTCTGCTCCGCAGCACCATGGAAAAGCAAAAGCTGATCCCGAAACAGTAGAACAAGTAATCAAAAGCCCATCGGATTTCCGATGGGCTTTTCTGTTTTGCGGTTACGGATTATGCACCACGCCCACAAAGAGGGGCAGATTGTCCATCCCGGTGATGACAAAGACAAAGGGGCGATCGAGCACGAAATCCACCTCGTCCGGCGGGGGAGGCGCGGCGCCGGCGGTAGGTATGGCGGTAAAGGCAACGGCGGTGCAGCCCTCCTCGTCAATGACCACCCTTGCGGCATGGGTGACGCCGCCTACCCAAGCCTGCTGGTCGCACAGCGGAGAGAAGTCTGCGGCGAAGGGGGAGAAGGCATCGGTGACGCACAGACGTTTCAGGGCGTCTGCCATGTCTCCCTCGGCAGAAATATCAAACTTTGGCACCGCCAGATTGACGAACAGTCCGGTCTGATCCTCCCAGTCGTTGGGGGCGTACAGGATCCGATAGAAAACGGGATCGGAGAGAAGCGCCTCGGGCTGCACCCCCTCGTCGGGGAGAAAAAACCACATGCTCTGGCCAAAGGAGGTATCGAAGATCTCCCGCACGGCGGCGAACTGCCCTGCCCAGTAGTAATTGTTCTGCGTCCGTTTGTGCATAAAGTCCCGCTCAATCGCGCCGCTTTGGGCGTAAAAGGTCTGGGCATAGGTATTGTCCTTGCTGAATTGGCGAGCCCATTTTCCCTGAAACCGGACGGTGGTCATCAGCATGAGCACGTCCTCCTGCTTCATGTGCAGCCGGGAGGCGGCGTCCTGAAGAAGGCCTCCGGTCTGCTCGTTCACCCAGCCCTGCAGCGCCTGGTCATAGTCGTCACTGCCCATCTCCCCCTGATAGGTGGAGGCAAAGTAGCTGTTCGCCAGCGTTTGCAGGGCGTCCTTTTCATAGCTTACGCCCGCATTGAGCCACAGGGAGGAGGCCAGCACGCTGGTCAGCGCCCCGTCGTCCCGGTAATTTGCGTTCCACACCGCCGTGGCCTGGGCGCGAAGCGCCTCGATGCTGCCCTGTCCCAGCAGGGTCAAAAGCTGGGTTCGGGTCTCCCCGGCGGTGATCTCGGCCAGCATGGCCAGCGCCATATAGAGGTTGAGGGGAGAGCAAACCTTGTTTTCTCCGGTTTCCTCGCCCATCAGGGCGGGGAGCATCCCGGCAAAGACGGCATCCAGCCCCGCGGCATAGCCCTCGGGCTGCCTCCGCTGCCGGTTCATGTCGTCCTGCCATGCATCATAGGCCTTTTCCGACTGGTATAGTATGCCGGAGGGGTAGGGCGCCATCTTTGGGTATTCCGCCGCCAGCACCAACGATTTTGCCGAGGCCTTGGGCGCGTTCAAAAGCACCGTCCCCACGATGGCGACGCACAAAAGGGCGGCCACCGCCGGGATCAGGCGCGTCCAACGCCGTTTTTTCACCCGCTTTTCGGGCATATAGGATTCCGAAGCGTCCAGAAACACATCCTCCGTGTGGCTGAACGCCTCCAAAAGCCGTTTGCTTTTCACAGGATCACGTCCTCCTTTTCCAGATGGAGCTTTAATTGCCTGCGGGTGCGGGAGAGCAGGTATTTCACCCGCCGCTCACTGAGGGAAAACCTCCGGGCGATCTCCTTTCCCGTCATGGCGTCGTAATAGCGGCACAGGAAGACAGCCAGCGCCTCTCGGTCCAGCGTTCCGAAAAACCGGTTGAGGGAGCGGCCGATCTCCCGACTCTCCCACGCCTGCTCCACGCTTTCTCCTGCGGGGACGCACTCCTCCAGCTCGTCCAGAAGGACCTGCTGATGGCGGCGCTTTTCCGCAGAGGCCAGGTCCAGACGGTTGAGGGAGAGGTTGCGTGTGATGCGGGAGAGAAAGTGCCGCAGCACCTGAGGCCGCTGGGGCGGGATGGCGTTCCACGCACCGAGATAGGTGTCGTTGACGATCTCCTCCGTATCCTCCCGCGACCGCACAAGCCGGAAGGCCACCTCGTTGAGATAGGCTCCGTATTTATCTGCCGTTTCGGTGATGGCCTGCTGGGAACGGGCGAAAAACAGTTCGATGATCTTTTCGTCCTCCATGCCGTCGCCTCCTTTTCGTAAGGTCCTTACGCCTATATAGTAAGGAAAAATCTGCAAAAGGACAAGAGAAAACGCAGTTTTTCCCGCTCTATTGACAAGGACAGAGAAAACCGGGTACAATCATAGAACCGGAACCCCTTTTGACGGCACTTCGCATGGAAGCTGCCGCCATTTTTTGAAATCATGAAAATAGGGTATTGACTTTACAGCGCACTGCAATGATACAGTGATCCCGAAAGGAGGGATACGATATGACGATCAAAGAGTTTGCCCGTCTCTGCGGCTGCAATCCTCAGACACTTCGCTATTACGATCATGTTGACCTGCTCAAGCCGATGAAGGTGGATCCATGGTCGGGATACCGGTATTATGAGGAGGAGCAGGCTCTTGCCTTTGTAAAGATCAAAAATCTTCAGAAGGCCGGCTTTACCATCGAGGAGATCAAAGCGCTCATTGATCAGGACAATCCTGTGATCTACAAGGCCTTTGAGGCCAAAATCGCCGAGGTGAAAAACCGGTTGCAGGAAATCGAAGCGATCCAAAAGTCATATCAGACCGAAATGTACACGATTCAGGAAAAGATCCGCGAGGTCAAGGAAAAGATCGCCCGGTCCATGCGGGAATACGATCCTTACGAGGAGTTTGGGATCACGCCGGAGGAGTACGCAGCCATTTTTGACAATGTCCAGCGCTTCTTTGAAAACGTCGCCGAAAGCATTCCGAAGGATATCAGCTATACGGAGTTTGGCGATGACGACGCACCGGAAGAGGAGAGAGAGTATCTGGATCTTCTGAACAATCCCAATTACCGTCTTGTTTACGAAAAACACGGCTGGGAGCACGTCAAGGACTTTTTCGACGAGTGCTGCGAGCTGGAGGACGGCGCGGAATATGCCCTTGTGTTTGAGGTTGACGGCGAGAAGAAAGCTTACAACCAAGCCTTTGGAAATACCATTCTGGGGATCCTGCTCGCCAGAAATCCGGAGAAGAAGAGAAGCCTTTCGTGCACGATGGGCGAGACAAAGGACGGTCAGAATCATTTTTGGATGCTGAAGAAAAGGACGGAGTTTTCCGCATAAAGCAACAGCGCAAGAAGAATAAAATGCTTTCTCCGACGGATATTGACAAAGATGGGGGAAAACGGTTACAATCAAGGTGTATAAAATCCGCTTTGCGGGAAGAAGGAGATCGCATATGGAAAACAAAAACGCGTGGAAAAAGTATACGGCGGAGGATATCACCGCCCTCACTGCCCTCAATGAGGAATACAAGGCCTTTTTGGACAACGGCAAGACCGAGCGGGAATGCGTCGTTCAGGCCGTCGCCATGGCGGAAAAAGCCGGCTATCGCAACCTGGACGAGGCCCTGAAAAAAGGCGCTCCCAAGAAGGGCGACAAGCTGTACGCCGTCTGCATGAACAAGACGCTGGCGCTTTTCCAGATGGGCGAGGAGCCTCTGGAAAACGGCATGAACATTCTGGGCGCCCACATCGATTCCCCCCGTGTGGACGTCAAGCAGAATCCCCTGTATGAAAACGAAGAGCTGGCCTATCTGGACACCCATTATTACGGCGGCATCAAGAAATATCAGTGGGTCACCCAGGCTATGGCGATCCACGGCGTGCTGGCCCTCAAGGACGGCACGGTGAAGAACGTCTCCATCGGCGAGGATCCCACCGATCCCGTCTTTGTCTTTACCGATCTGCTTATCCACCTCTCCGGCACCCAGATGGACAAGAAGGCCGGACAGGTGATCACCGGCGAAGGCCTCGACCTGCTGGTGGGCAACCGTCCTCTGGAGGAGAGCAAGTTGGAAAAGGACCAGAAAGAAGCCGTCCGAGCCAACGTGCTCGCCCTGCTCAAGGAAAAGTACGGCATGGAGGAAAGCGATTTTACCTCTGCCGAGCTGGAGATCGTCCCCGCCGGCAAGGCACGGGACTGCGGCTTTGACCGCTCCATGGTGCTGGCCTACGGTCAGGACGACCGCATCTGTGCCTTTACCTCTCTCTACGCCATGCTGCAGGAGGACAAGCCCCTGCGCCGCACCTCCTGCTGCCTGCTGGTGGACAAGGAGGAGATCGGCAGCGTGGGCGCCACCGGAATGCAGTCCTTCTGGTTTGAGAACGAGGTCGCCAAGCTGATCGCCGCCACCTCCGGCGAATCCTTCCTCAAGACCCGCCTCGCCATGCAAAACTCCCGGATGCTGTCCTCTGACGTCAGCGCCGGCTATGATCCGCTGTACGCTGAGGCCTTTGAAAAGCGCTCTGCCGCCTTCCTTTCCCGGGGCATGAGCTTCAATAAGTTTACCGGTGCCCGGGGCAAGAGCGGCTCCAACGACGCCAACGCCGAGTATCTCGCCCATGTGCGCAAGATCATGGACGACGCGCAGGTGACCTATCAGTTTGCCGAGCTGGGCAAGGTGGATGTGGGCGGCGGCGGCACCATCGCCTATATCATGGCCAAATACGGCATGGAGGTCATCGACAGCGGCGTGGCTGTCCTCAATATGCACGCCCCCTACGAGCTCAGCTCCAAGGCCGACGTCTATGAGGCCGTCAAGGGCTATCGCGCATTCCTGAAAAACGCGTAAACCACCGTCAAATGGAGGTCTGATTATGGATAAGCACATCAATCTGAACGATATCTGCGCCTTTGACGCGGCGTTTCAGCAGAGCCGGGACAACCGCATCGCCATGCGGGCTGTCACCCAAAACGGCCTGAAAGAGGCTGCCACCGATCCCTTGCTGCCCCGTCAGGTGCCCCATCAGTTTTCTCTGCGTCTGGAGCAGGGACCGATCACCAATCAAAAGTCCAGCGGACGCTGCTGGATGTTCGCCGCCCTCAATGTGCTGCGTGCGGGACTGATCCAAAAGCTGAAGGTGGACAATCTGGAGCTGTCCCAAAACTTCACCCTCTTTTATGACAAGCTGGAAAAGGCCAACTATTTCCTGGAGAGCATTCTGGAAACGCTGGACGAGCCCACCGAGGGACGTCTGGTGCAGTATCTGCTGGGCGGCCCCATGGGCGACGGCGGACAGTGGGATATGCTGGTCAATCTGATCGAAAAATACGGCATCGTCCCCAAGACCGCCATGCCCGAGACCCATATGTCCTCTGCCACCCGGGATATGAACGCCGTCCTCACCGAAAAGCTTCGCGGCTGGGCGTGCCAGCTGCGGGAGGAGCATGCCTCCGGCGCCGACGCAAACGCCCTGCGTGCAAAGAAGGAAGCCATGCTGAACACGGTTTACCGCATTCTGTGCATCTGCCTCGGCGAGCCGCCCAAGACCTTTGACTTCTCCTATACCGACAAGGACAAGAAGAATCACAAGGTGTGCGGACTGACACCGCTGGACTTTTACCATCAGTTTGTGGGCGTCGATCTCAAGGACTATGTCAGCCTGATCAATTCTCCCACCAAGGACAAGCCCTTCCACAAGAGCTACAGCGTCCGCTTTTTGGGCAACGTCAAGGAAGGCCGCATCGTCCGCTATGTCAACCTTCCCGCCGACGAGCTCAAGCAGGCCGCCATCCGCCAGATGCAGGACGGTCATCCCGTCTGGTTCGGCTGCGACGTGGGCAAGTCCTCGGTGCGTGACACCGGCCTGATGGCGCTGGGCGCCTACCGCCTGAACGAGCTGCTGGACACCGACTTCCCCATGACCAAGGCCCAGCGTCTGGACTACGGTCAGAGCCTGATGACCCACGCCATGGTCTTCCAGGGCGTGGATCTGGACGAGGAGGGAAAGCCCATCCGCTGGCGCGTGGAAAACAGCTGGGGCGACGAGCCCGGCGACAAGGGCTATTATGTGATGACCGACGACTGGTTTGAAGAGTATATGTATCAGGTGGTCGTCCACAAAAAGTATCTCTCCGACACCGTTCTGGCAGAGTACAACGCCGACCCCATCATGCTCCAGCCGTGGGATCCCATGGGCTCGCTGGCAACCTGTGACTAAGCAAAGACAAAAGGAGACGGACAGCCTCGACTGTCCGTTTCTTTTTCTCAAGAATGAGAAATTAGGGCTTGTTTTTTGCAAGGAAATCCGTTATACTGATACTGTTCTGAATATGCCGGTGTGTTGGAATTGGTAGACGAGGCGGACTCAAAATGTCTCGCGCCTCACACCGCTCAAAACCCGGAAAGCCTTGTGGTACAAGGGTTTTCCAAGATGAAAAAACTCTGATTTTCGGTTTTGGCCTCCATTTTGGCCTCCATATTCCGAAAAGAATCCTCAAGCATCCTTCCCCTCAAGCACCTATGCCGGTGTGGTGGAATTGGCAGACGCCCGGGACTCAAAATCCCGTGTCCGCAAGGACGTGCGGGTTC
>CADBTM010000073.1 GCA_902797555.1 Oscillospiraceae bacterium | reverse complement strand
TGGAGCCGGAATCGAACCAGCCGTCCAGCGTATCGGTCTCCTTGTCAAATCCGGTACTCTTTCCGCAGTGGGGGCAGGTGAAGCCGGCGGGGAGGATCTCCTCGGCGGATTTGAGGAACCAGGCGTTGGAGCCCTCCTTTTCAAACAGCTTGCTCACCGCATCGATGCTCTCGGCGGTGACGATCGGCTGTCCGCAGTCCTTGCAATAGAAAACGGGGATGGGCAGACCCCACTTGCGCTGACGGGAGATGCACCAGTCGGCGCGCTCCCGCACCATGTAGACGATGCGATCCTTGCCCCATTCGGGCACCCAGCGCACATCGTCGCAGGCGGCGACGGCCTGTTCCTTAAAGGCCTCCACCGAGCAGAACCACTGAGGTGTGGCACGGAAAATGATCGGCTTTTTGCAGCGCCAGCAGTGGGGATAGGAGTGGACGATGTCCTCGCTGGCCAGCAGCGCCCCGACCTCGCGCAGGCGAGGCAGGACAAACTCGTTGGCCTTGGAGATATGGACGCCGTTGAAGGCGTCGTCGGTCATAACGCCCCGCTCGTTCACCGGAACGGGCACGCCGATGTGCGTCTTGCCGGTGCGGTCATAGGTCTGGCAGATGAAAAAGTCCTCTGCACCAAAGCCGGGGGCGGTGTGTACGCAGCCCGAGCCGGCGTCCAGCGTGACGTGATCGCCGTTGAGCACCACAGACTCGATCTCAGGCAGCAGGGGGTGCTGGGCGGTCATCAGCTCGAAATCCGAGCCCATCAGCTTGGCAAGAACGGTATAATTCTCGATCCCGGCGGCCTTGCAGACGCTCTCCGTCAGCTCGGAGGCCATGATATAGACATCTCCACAGGGCACCTGAACCAAGCTGTATTCCAGATTGGCGTTGAGGCAGATGGCGCGGTTTCCGGGCAGCGTCCAGGGGGTGGTCGTCCAGATGACGAAATAGAGCTTGCTCAGGTCGCAATACTGTCCCAGCTTGCCCTTGTCGTCCTTGACGGCAAACTTGACAAAGACGGTGGTGCAGGGATCATCCTGATATTCGATCTCGGCCTCGGCCAGGGCGGTCTCGTCGGTATAGCACCAATAGACCGGCTTTTTGCCCTTGTAAATATAGCCCTTGCGATACATCTCGCCGAAGATCTTGACTTCCTCCGCCTCAAAGGTGGGGGCCATGGTCTTGTAGGGATGCTCCCAATCGCCGATGGAGCCCAGCCGGCGAAAGCCCTTTCTCTGCACGTCGATATAGCCCTCGGCAAACTCCTGACAGGCGGAGCGGAACTCGGCGGGCGCCATCTCCTTGTGATTCAGCTTGTTCTTTTTGATGATGGCCGACTCGATGGGCATGCCGTGGTTGTCCCAACCGGGGATATAGGGGGTGTAATAGCCCCGCATGGCGTGAGAACGGACGATAAAATCCTTGAGCGCCTTGTTGAGGGCGTGACCCATATGCAGATCTCCGTTGGAGAAGGGCGGGCCGTCATGCAGACTGAAGCGGGGCTTGCCCTCCTGCTTTTTCAGCAGCAGACGGTAGACGTCGATCTTGTTCCAATGCTCCAGCATTTCCGGTTCCCGCTGGGGCAGACCCGCCCGCATGGGAAAGCCGCTTTTGGGCATATTCAGCGTTGCTTTGTAATCCTGTACCATTTTTTGATATCTCTCCCTAAAAGCCAAAATCGCCGAAATGGCGATTTTGACCGATTCCGTTTTTACTCAGGTTATTCTTTATCGTCGGCAGATTCGTCAAAATTCTTGCCGAAACGCAGGTCGTCAAAATTGAAGCGGGGCTTGGGGGTGTAGGGGCTGTCTCCATAGATCCGGGCGGTATCGCTCTTGGGGTCGGGAGCAAACTCGTCCTCTTCCTCCTCCGACTGGATCTCCAGACCCTCTGCAGAGACAGAAGCCGGCTCATCCTTTTTGGGGGGATCATCCTCCCGGCGGAACAGCTCGTGGGCCTGAACCGGCTCGTCCCGACGGACAAACTCGCCGCGGGGCGTCTCCTTGGCGGTGTTGGCGGAAGCGGCAGCCACAGCGGCGCGCAGCGCCTCTTCTCCAAAGATGCGCACGCGGGTGGCCTGCAGATCCTCTTCCTCCGCGGCCTGCTGCTCGGGCTGGGGCTCGGACTCCTTTTCCTGTTCTGCGGCGGGAGGCGCGCTCTTGTCCACATCGGACAGGGCGAGCACCTGCTCCAGATTGTTCATGCTCTGCTCCATGGCCTTGCGGATGCGCTCGATATAAACGACGCTGTTGCGCTTGGCGGCGGCGAGGCGGGCTTCCTCCTCCTCGGTCTCCTGCTTCAGGTCTTCCACATGGCGGGAGGCCTCGTTTCTGGCATCCCGCAGGATGCGCTCGGCCTCGGTCTGGGCGCGGCTTACAGTGTCCTTGGCACTGATCTGCGCGTTGTACAGGGTCTTGCGCAGTTCCTCGTC
>CADBTM010000072.1 GCA_902797555.1 Oscillospiraceae bacterium | reverse complement strand
GCCGCCGACACTCGTCGGCGCGGCGCTCTTCGCGCCGTATTCCCACAAAAGCTTTCGCTTTTGCGGGGATTTTCATTATACCATACTTCCGATCGGAACGCAAATTTGATTCCGTTTTGTTGATTTTCTCAGAAAATCAACAAATAGTATTTATTTTTCCTTCTTCAGGATCTCGATCCCGCCCAGATATTTCTGCAGCACTTCGGGCACCTTCACCGAGCCGTCGGCCAGCTGGTTCTGCTCCACCAGGGCGGGCAGGATGCGGCTGGTGGCCAGGCCGGAGCCGTTGAGGGTGTGGACGAACTCCGGCTTGCCGGTGGACTCCCGCTTGAAGCGGATGTTGCCCCGGCGCGCCTGATAGTCCCGGGCGTTGGACACTGACGAGACCTCCTTATACCCGTTCATGGACGGGATCTGGATCTCGATATCATAGGTGCGCGCCATGGACGCCGAGCAATCCTCGGCCGCCAGCTTGACGGTGCGGAAGTGGAAACCCAGCCCCTTCACCAGGTTTTCCGCCTTGGTGACCAGCTCTTCAAAGGCCTCGTCCGACTTTTCCGGCAGGGTGAACTGCAACATCTCCACCTTGTTGAACTGATGTCCCCGCACCATGCCCCGCTCGTCGGCACGGTAAGAGCCGGCCTCCCGGCGGAAGCAGGGGGTATAGGCAAACATCTTTGCAGGCAGATCGCTCTCCTTGAGCATCTCGTCCCGGAAGTAAGAGGCCAGCGCCGCCTCGGCGGTGGGCAGCATATAGTGCACGCGTCCCTCGTCGGTGGGGTTGGCGATCTTATAGACCTCGTCGGCAAACTTGGGGAACTGGCCGGCCGTCAGACCGCACTGGTATTCCAGCATGTGGGGCGGCAGGATAAAGGTATAGCCGTCGGCGATGTGGGTGTCGATGAAATAGTTGAGCAGCGCCCATTCCAGCCGGGCGCCCATGCCCTTATAGATCCAGAATCCGTTGCCGCCCAGCTTGACGCCCCGCTCATAGTCGATCAGACCCAGCTCGGTGCACAGCTCCACGTGGTTTTTGGGCTCGAAATCAAACTTGTGGGGCTCGCCGAAATATTTCAGCGGCTCGTTGTTCTCTTTTCCGCCCGCCTTGAGGTCGGGATCGGGCAGGTTGGGCAGCGCCAGCATCAGATCCCGGTATTCGGCCTCCACCTGACCGATTTTGGCGTCGTTTTCCTTGATGGTCTCCTTGAGGGTGTTCATCTCCGCAAAAACGGCGGAAACGTCCTCTCCCGCCTTTTTCATGGCGGGGATCTTTTTGGAGACGGCGTTTTGCTTGGCCTTGAGCTCGTCGGTAGAGCTGATAAGGGCGCGGCGCTGGGCGTCCAGCTCGAGGATGCGGGCGATCTCCTCCCGGGCGTCACGACCCTTGCGCGCCAAAAGCTCGATCACCACTTCGGGCTCGGCCTTGATCCGTTTGATATCCAGCATGGGATTTCCTCCTGTATTCTTTTAATATATCAATTTGACTGTTTAATATTCTTTAATGCTTCACACACGGCTTCCAGATCCTCGTTGCCGTAATACTCCACGATGACCTTTCCCTTTTTTGCCCCGTGGCGGATGAGCACCTTATGTCCCGTCAGCGACGCCATGGTGCGCTCCAGATCGGCCACGTAGATGTCCACGGGCTTGTCCTCCCGCTCGGGCGACTCCCGCAGCATGCGCTTGACCAGCGCCTCGGTCTGACGGACGGAAAGCTGCTGCTCCTCGATGATTGCCGCCGCTTTTGCCATCTTTGCCTCCTGTTCCAGAGGCAGCAGCGCCCGGGCGTGTCCCGCGGACAGGCGCTTGTCCCGCAAAAGCCGTGCAATGCTCCCGGGCAGACTGAGCAAGCGCAGGGCGTTTGCCACCGCAGGGCGGGAGATGCCCACCCGCTGAGCGGCCTGCTCCTGGGTGAGACCCAGCTCTTCGGTGAGACGGCGATAGCCCTCGGCTTCCTCCATGGGATTGAGATCCTCCCGCTGGAGGTTTTCGATGAGCGCCAGCGCATAGGCGGTGTTTTCGTCCACGTCCAGCACCACAGCCGGGATCTCGTGAAGTCCGGCCAGCCGTGCGGCGCGCCAGCGGCGTTCGCCGGCGATGATCTGGTAGGTATCCCCCGTTCTGCGGAGGGTGATGGGGGTGATGACACCGTTTTCTCGGATACTTTGCGCCAGCTCTTCCAGCGCCTCCGGGTCAAAATCCTGCCGCGGCTGACGGGGATTGGGCTCGATCTGCGACAGACGGATACCCGAAGGCCGGGCATCTTCTATGGGCAGCTCACCCAAAAGGGCGTCCAGCCCCCGGCCAAGTCCCTTTGCCTTTGCCATTTACTTCCCCTCCTGTTTCAAAAACTCCTCCGCCATGGCGGTGTAGGCCTGTGCCCCGCGGGAGGTGCGGTCATAGGCGATGACCGGCATTCCGTGGCTGGGCGCCTCGGAAAGGCGCACGTTGCGGGGAATGACGGTCTTATACACCTTTTTCCCAAAGTATTTCTTGACCTCTTCGGCCACCTGAATGGTGAGATTTGTCCGGGCGTCGTACATGGTGAGGACGATCCCCTGCAGGTCGATGGCGGGATTGAGCCCCCGCTTGACCGCGCGAATGCTGGAAATCAGCTGGCTCAGCCCCTCCAGCGCGTAATATTCGCACTGCATGGGCACCAAAACCGTGTCGCAGGCAGTGAGCGCGTTGACGGTGAGCAGGCCCAGACTGGGCGGGCAATCGATGAAAATATAATCAAACCCATCTCTTACGCTGTCCAGCACCATTTTCAGCCGGTGATCCCGGCGCTCTATCCGGTTCAGCTCCAGCTCCGCTCCCGCAAGCTGGATATCGGTGGGCAAAACAGTGCAATATTTGGTCTCCACCAGCGCTTCTTTTGCTTCGCACTCGCCGAGAATGCAGTCATAAACGCTTTTTCCCTCTGCAGCCTCTACGCCGACACCCGAGCTGGCGTTTCCCTGTGGGTCAAAATCACACAGCAAAACCTTTTTTCCTTTTGCCGCCACGCAGCAGGCCAGATTGACCGCCGTGGTGGTCTTTCCCACGCCGCCCTTCTGATTGGCTACGGCGATGATTTTTGCCATTCGCCCACCTCCTTTTTCCTTTTTCTATTATATGCACAACGGGCACCGATTGCAAGAGAATGTTTCACGTGAAACAAGAAAAAACACGGCCTGCACGTTTTTTCATACGCAAAAGCCGTGTTTCACATGAAACAATTCCTTACGTTCGGGGCTTGAAGGCCACCGCAGCCGGGATGCGCACGGTGACAATGAGGGTTTCTCCCTCCTGCGCCCGCTTATAGTCGGCGGCGACGCCCGATTCCCGCATGAGGCGCACCGCCCGCTCTACCGTGTTGCAGAACAGACGCACGTCCTTGATGCAGGTCTGACGGCGATTTTTCGGCTTTTCCTGCAAAAGCCGCTCGATATAGCTCTCGGTCTGGGCCACCGTCATTCCCCGTGTGCCGATTTCCCGCACGGCGGCAAGCTGTCGTTCCTCCTCCAGACGCAGCAGCGCCCGGGCGTGGCGCTCGCTCAGGCCAAAAGCGCGCACCTGCTCGATCACCACGGGCGGCAGCTTGAGCAGCCGCAGCTTGTTGGCAACGGCGCTTTGGGTCTTTCCGATGCGCTCGGCGGCCTCCTGTTGGGTCATCTTATAGTCCTCGCACAGCTTGCGCAGAGAGGCAGCCTCCTCAAAGCAATCCAGATCCTTGCGCTGCAGATTTTCCAGCAAGGCCATCAGCCCGCTGTCCAGATCGTTCACCTGCACGATATAGCAGGGCACCGTCTGTAGCCCTGCGATGGCGGCGGCCCGCAGCCGCCGTTCTCCCGCCACCAGCTCGTACCCCTCCCCCTGCTGACGGACGGTGAGCGGGGTGATGATGCCGAACCGCCGGATGCTGTCGGCCAGCTCCTCCAGCGCGACCGGCTCAAATTGCTTGCGGGGCTGATTGGGATTTTTCCGGATCTGACGGATGGGGATCCGCCGAAACTCCTTTGCGGCCTGCCTGTCCCTTGGGTGCAGCTTCCATGCCACTGCTGTCCCCTCCCTTCTTGAGACAAGCATACCACCCTTTTCGGGCAAAGTGTGCCGAAACCCGTCGCTCGCCGTTGGGAAATGAGAATTTTCCGGATTTTTCCGAAACCCCCCGTTTTTATATATCTATACGATATATTATTATATCTGAATAATTCATTTGTCCTTTCCAGGCGATTACAGATCCGGGAATGACCCCAACATCAAAACGCCGTGCAAAAAATGCACGGCGTTTTTGGCAGGTTGGAAAAGAGATTTCTTATTTCTTCAGCAGGTCGCGGATCTCGGTGAGCAGCTCGATCTGAGGATCGGGCTTTTCGGGCTCGGGCTCGGCGGGAGCCTCTTCCTTTTTCCGACGGGCGGCGTTGAGGGCCTTGACGATGGCAAAGACAACCAGAGCCACCAGAACAAAGTCGATGATGGTGCCCACAAAGGTGCCGAAGCCGATGGTGATGGCCTCCTTGACCACCTCGCCGGAGGCGTCCACCTCGGCGGGTCGGACGATAACGTTCAGCGCCGTCATATCTCTGGTGCCGAAGATCCATCCCAGGAAGGGCATGAACACGTCATTGACCAGGCTGGTGGTGATCTTGCCGAAGGCCGTGGCGAGGATGACGCCGATGGCCATGTCCATCACGTTGCCACGCATGATGAACTCTTTGAATTCCGCCATAAGTTTTTTCATATTCTGACCTCCATTCATTTTCGCGGATGTATAGATTTATTATACTAAATTTTTCGCAAAAAGCAACCACTTCTCATTCCCAAGTGAAAAATATTGTGGTACAATACCATCAGAAAGAGGGTGATCCTGTGTCGGAAACCATCGCCGCCTGTTCCAGCGGCGCCATGCCCTGCGCCATCGCCATCGTGCGCCTCAGCGGAGAGCAGGCTATGCCCATCGCCGACGGCGCCTTTTCCCCCATGCGCGGCGCGCCCCTCAGCGGGAGGGACGAGCGGACGCTGGTTTATGGTCGGCTGACCGCCCGGGACGGCGCGCTCATCGACCTGTGCCTCGCCGCCCGGTTTGACGGGGAAAAGAGCTATACCGGCGAGCCGCTGGTGGAGTTTTACACCCACGGCTCCCAAGCCGTGGTGGCCGCTCTGCTGGAGCATTGCTACGCCCTTGGCGCGGTGCCCGCACCGGCGGGCGAGTTTACCAAGCGCGCCTTTTTGGCGGGACGGATGGATCTCACCGAGGCCGAGGCTGTGGCCGACCTGATCCACGCCCAAAGCGAGCTGGGGGCAAAATCCGCCGCCGCCCAGCTGGAGGGCAGCGTTGGCACCCGCATCCGCGCCCTGCGGGAGCAGGCCGTCGGCCTGCTGGCCCATTTTTATGCGGTGTGCGACTATACCGACGAGGATCTGGATCCCTTTGACTATGCCCACGCGGCGCAGGTGCTGGAGGACGTCACCGCCCGGCTGCGCGCCCTCTATCAGGGGTTTCAGCGGGGTTGTCTGGTGCGGGAAGGGGTGCCGGTGGCCATCATCGGCCGACCCAACGCGGGCAAAAGCACCCTGTTCAACGCCCTCGCCGGGGCGGAAAAGGCCATCGTCACCGACGAGGCCGGCACCACCCGGGACGTTTTGGAGCAGGTGATCTCCTGCGGCGGCGCGCCCATCCGCATTCTGGACACCGCCGGCCTGCGGGAGAGCGATTCCAAGGCCGAACGCATGGGCGTGGAGCGCGCCCGCGCCGCGGCACAGACCGCCCAGGCGGTGGTGTGCGTGGTGGACGGCTCCCGGCCCCTCAACGACGAGGATCGGCAGGCGCTGGCGCTGGCCTCGGCCTGTCCCACAAGCGCGCTGGTGCTCAACAAGGCCGATCTCACCTCCCCCGCCCCCCTGCGGGCAGAGGATATTCTGCGGGAATACCCCTTCTCGGCGCACTTTGTTTTGTCCGCTTCCAGCGGACAGGTGGAGCCGCTGGCGCAATGGCTTTCCCAGCTTGCCCCCGCGCCTCAGGAGGTGCTGGTCACCTCGGCAAGACAGGCGCGGCTGCTGCTGCAGGCGGCGGACGACTTTTCCGCCGCGGCGGAGAGCGCCCGCATGGGCATGACGGCCGACGCCTTTTTGTCGGACGCCGAGCGGGGCGTGCACACCCTGGGACAGATC
>CADBTM010000071.1 GCA_902797555.1 Oscillospiraceae bacterium | reverse complement strand
CTGGTCAGGCTCCCTGGTATAGCGGGGACGGTCGTAGCGGTCATCGCTCCAGCCTGTTCGAGGCTGCTGGGAAATGGGGTTCCATTCGTGCTTGTCCAGCAGCTCGTCGGGGATCTCGGAGACAAAGCGGGAGGGCTTGGCGTACACCGTCTGACCGTAGAGCATGCGGCGCTGGGAGCAGGTGATATACAGCATCTTTTTTGCCCGTGTCATGGCGACATAGCACAGGCGGCGCTCCTCCTCCATTTCCTCATCGGACTCCATGGAACGGTAGGAGGGAAAAAGGCCTTCCTCCACGCCGCACAAAAATACCTTGGTAAACTCCAGGCCCTTTGCGCTGTGCATGGTCATCATGGTGACCACATCGGCGTTTTCATCATATTTGTCCACATCGGAGATCAGACTGAGCTCTTCCAGAAAGCCCTCCAGGGTGGGCTCCTGTCCGGCGGCTTCGGCCTGAGAGCAATAGTCGGCGATGCTGGATTTGAGCTCGAGGACATTTTCCAGACGGCCGTTTGCCTCGTCGGTGCCCTGCAGCTCCAGATTGCGGCGATAGCCGCTTGTGTCCAGCAGCTTGTCGTACAGCTCGGCCAGCGGAAGCGTGTTTTGCTGTTCCCGCAGGGTGTCGATCATGTTGGCAAAGGCCAGAAGGGCGTTTGCCGCCCGGCTGAGAGCGGGATAGTCCGCGGCGGCGCGGATGATTTCAAACTCGGATCTTCCCTCCCGCGCGGCCAGCTCGGCAACGGCGTCCAGCGTGCGGGCGCCGATCTTTCGCGGGGGCGAATTGATGATGCGCCGCAGGCGCACGCTGTCATGGGGATTGTGGATGACCTCCAGATAGGCGCGCATGTCCCGGATCTCCAGAGAATCGAGGAATGATCGCCCCCGCACCACCGCAAAGGGGATGCCCGACCGGACAAAGCAGGTCTGCAAAAAGTTGGACAGTGCGTTGTTGCGATAGAGGATGGTAAAGCTTTTGAGCAGCTCGCCCTGAGCATAGGCGCGGTGAATGGTTTCGGCAATAAAGCGAGCCTCTTCCTCCTGGTTTTCCGCCTGATAAAAGCAGATCTTTTCGCCCTCCTCGTTTTGCGTCCACAGGGTTTTGCCCTTGCGCCCCAGATTGCAGGCGATCACATGGTTGGCGGCGTCGAGGATGGTGCCGGTAGAGCGATAGTTCTGCTCCAAACGGATGGTGACGGCGTCGGGATACTGATGCTCGAAATCGAGAATGTTTTCAATGGTGGCGCCGCGGAACTTGTAGATGCTCTGGTCGTCGTCGCCCACCACGCAGAAATTGCGCCAGCCGCCTGCCAGCAGCGAGCACAGCACGTATTGGGCGTGGTTGGTGTCCTGATACTCATCCACCAGGACATAGCGGAACCGGCGCTGATAGTCCTCCCGCACGTCGTCGCAGGTCTGCAGCAGCTCTACCGTTTTGCAGATGATATCGTCAAAATCCAGCGCAGAGGCCGCCCGGCAGCGCTTTTCATACTCGGCGTAAATGCGGGCGACGGTCTTTTTGTAATAGTCCTCCCCTGCCTCTGTGGCGTATTCCTCGGGAGTGAGCAGGTTCTCCTTTGCCCGGGAAATCTGGCTCATCACGCCCCTGGGCTCGAAGCGGCGCTCGTCAAAGCCGAAATCCTTGAGAACGGCGGTGATCATCCGCTTTTTGTCATCCTCATCGTAGATGGTAAAGGCGCTCTGATAGCCCAAGCGGCCGATATGGCGGCGCAGGATGCGGGTGCAGGCAGTGTGGAAGGTGTGCGCCCAGATGTCTCTTCCCCCTTCGCCGCAGGCAACCTCCAGACGGGAGCGAAGCTCGTTTGCCGCTTTGTTGGTAAAGGTAATGGCGATGATCTGCCACGGGCGAGGCGCGTCCACCGCGCACAGGCGGGAGATCTCCTCGTCGGAAAAGGCCTCCGGCTCGTCCACCATCCGCGCCAGCTCCATCAGCTCGTCGTCCCCCGCCCAGTCGGGGGCGAGCTCCTCTTCATATCCGCTGCCGAACCGCAGCAGGTTGATGATGCGGTTGATGAGCACCGTCGTTTTTCCCGAGCCTGCACCGGCCAGAAGCAGCAACGGTCCCTCGGTTTTGAGCACCGCCTCCCGCTGCCGGTCGTTGAGCCGGGCAAAGCTGTTTTCGATCACCGTGCGCCGCAGCGCCGTATAGCGAATATCAAAATCGTCCATAGAATCCTCTTTATCTGTCTTTTTATCGGATGGCCACGTTTTTCGCGCCGATCAGCCCGGTGAGGGCGTTCATGGCGTCAGGGGCGTTGACCCCTCCCTGCCACTGCATTTTCTGTTTGCGGTCGAGCACGTAAAGAATGGCCTTGTCCCCGCCGGGGTTTTGCTGAAAGGCCTGCTTGACATAGTCCATGCGGGCGTCGTTCAGCGAACTCATCTTGACCCACAGGGTCTTTCCTCCCGCTGCAGGCGCAGGCTGGGCATCGGTCCGAGGCGCCGGTCTGGGAGGAGCGGGAGGCTCCTGTCCCCGGCTCTGCCACGTGCGGGAAGCGCTGCGGCGGATCTCCCGATAGCGGGAGGCATAATTGTCGTTTAAGGGATAGACCTCCTCGGTCATCAGCTTGGGCTCTTCCTCCTCCCGGGCGGAAATGCGGCCGTACACGATCACCGGCTGGTCCGCCTGCAGATAGGCCGCGCCTTGGCTGAGCGCCCGTTCAAACACCAGCAGCTCGAGGCTGCCGGAGGTGTCTTCGATGGTCACATAGGCCATATTGGAGCCTTTTTTGGTGGTTTTCAGCTTGAGAGACGAGACGATGCCCGTCAGAGTGACGTATTTTCCGTCCTGCAATGCGGGGTCGCTCCCCGTCTCGCAGGCTTCGATCAGCTTGCCGATGGCGATGGCTCCCACCTTTGCGGACAAGGGACGAAGCTCCTCCATGGGATGACCGGACAGATAGAGACCGCAGGTCTCCCGCTCCATGGCCAGCAGCTCCCGTTTGGAAAACTCCTCCACCTCGGGAAGACGGGCGACGGTGGTGCGAGTCTCGGTTCCGCCGAACAGATCCATCTGCCCCTCCAGATTGCGCTTTTGGTCGGCGGCAGCCGAGTCGAGCACAGATTCATACACCGACAAAAGCGCCTTGCGCTTTAGCCCGAGACTGTCAAAGGCGCCGCAGCGGATCAGGTTTTCCAGCACACGTTTGTTCAGGTCATAACTGCTCATCCGCTGGCAAAAATCGTGGAAGCCCAAAAACTTTCCGCCGCTCTTGCGCTCGCTGACCAGCTTTTCGATCAGACCGACGCCCACATTTTTCACCGAGCCCAGACCAAAGCGGATATGCTCGCCCACCACG
>CADBTM010000070.1 GCA_902797555.1 Oscillospiraceae bacterium | reverse complement strand
CGGGCAGTTTGGCTTATAATGACATCAGATTCTTATATTTCCAAGGAGGACTCTTTTTGTGACGATACAGGAGTATTTGCAGGGCGTGAAGGGCAGACGGGTCACCGTCATCGGCATCGGCGTCTCCAATCGTCCGCTGCTGCGCATGCTGGCCGGGGCGGGCGCCATTGTGACCGCCCGGGACAAAAAGACCGAAGAGCAGCTGGGAGAGATTGCCGGTGAGCTGCGGGCGATGGGCATACGGCTGGTGCTGGGTGAGCACTATCTGGACGAAACCGAAGGGGAGATCGTGTTCCGCACACCCGGTCTGCGCCCCGACCATCCCACGCTGGAGGCCGCCAGAAAGCGGGGCGCCGTGGTCACCTCCGAGATGGAGGTATTCTTTGACGTGTGTCCGTGCACAATGATCGCCGTCACCGGATCGGACGGAAAGACCACCACCACCACGCTGATCTCCGAGATGCTGCGCACCGCCGGCAAGAAGGTCTGGCTGGGCGGCAACATCGGCACGCCCCTGCTGGATCAGGCGGAGCATATGCGTCCGGAGGATTATGCCGTGCTCGAGCTGTCTTCCTTCCAGCTGATGAGCATGGAAAAGACGCCCCACGTCGCCGTCATCACCAACCTCTCCCCCAACCATCTGGATTGGCACCGGGGGATGGAGGAATATGTGCAGGCCAAGAGCCATATCTTTGCCCGGCAGGGCGAAAACGACGTGCTGGTGCTCAATTATGACAACGAGACCGCCCGGGATCTGGCGCCTCTCGCCCGGTCGCAGGTGCGGTTTTTCTCCCGCCGGAGCGCCGACCGGGCACAGGTGATTGTGCAGAACGGCTGGATCACCGACGAGGGTCAGCCTGTGCTGGAGACGGGCAGGATCCGCATTCCCGGCGCGCACAACGTGGAAAACTATATGGCGGCCTGCGCCGCCCTCCGTGGGATCGTTTCGCCGGAGATCATGGCGCAGGTTTCCCGGGACTTTGCCGGGGTGGAGCATCGGCTGGAGCTGGTGCGCGAGCTGGACGGGGTGAAATGGTACAACGATTCCATCGGCACCAGTCCCACCCGCACGCTGGCGGGACTGAGCTGCTTTTCCGAAAAGGTCATCCTCATCGCGGGCGGCTATGACAAGCATATCCCCTTTGACTCGCTGGGCGAGGCCATTCCCCGGCATGTAAAGATCCTGCTGCTGTGCGGCGCCACGGCGGACAAGATCGAGGCCGCCGTCAAGGCCTCCCCCGATTGGAAGGAGGGCGAGCCGCGCATCCTGCGCTTCTCCAAGCTGGACGACGTGGTGACCGCCGCCCGGGAGCTGGCACAGCCGGGAGACGTGGTGCTGCTCAGTCCGGCCTGCGCCGCCTTTGACCAATTTCCCAACTTTATGGTGCGGGGCAGATATTTCAAGGAACGGGTAAATGAATTGAAATAAACAGACAGAAAGAGGTGTGTGTGATTGAACGTGAAGGAAACGATCCGTCAGCTGACCCATTTGTACGGCGTGTCGGGCGACGAATTCCGCGTGAGCAAGCTGGCGGCCGAGATGATGAAGCCGCTGTGCGACCGGGTGGAGATCGACGACTTTGGCAACGTATACGGCTGGCGTGACGCGGAAAAACCGGGGGCAAAAACCGTCCAGCTGGACGCCCACATCGACCAGATCGGTTTTATCATCACCGACGTGACCGACGAGGGCTTCTTGCGCTTTGCCCCGGTGGGCGGCGTGGATCAGAGAATGCTGCTGGGCAGCGAGCTGACCGTGCTCACCCGGGACGGACAGGAGCGCCTGGGCGTGGTAGCCGCTATGCCGCCCCATCTGCAAAAGACAGGCGAGCAGAAAAACTCTGTCCCCATCGCCGATATGGCGCTGGACGTGGGCATGGACGGAGAGCAGGCGAAGGAGGTTTTCCATGTGGGCGACTTTGCCGCCTTTGCCAACGACATGCTGGAGCTGCAGGGCGACGCCATCTGCGGCAAGGCCTTTGACGACCGCGCCTGTCTGGGCTGTCTGCTCTATGCCCTCGACCTGCTGCGGGACAAAAAGCTGCCGGTCAATGTGGTTCTGACCGCCTCCACCAAGGAGGAGACCGGCTTTGAGGGCGGCATCGCCACCGCCCATCGGGTGCATCCCGACTATGGCATCGCGGTGGACGTGACCCATGCCCGCACGGCCGATGCCCCCTCCGTCCGCTCCCGTCTGGGAGACGGTGCAGTGGTGTCCCTCGGCTCCAACAGCCGTCCCGATATGGCGGAGGCCGCCATGGAGGTCGCCCGCGCCAAACGGATCACCCATCTGGCTGACGAATGCGCCTCGGCCAGCGGCACCAACGCATGGCCCATGCAGATGCAGCAGGAGGGCGTGAAAACGCTGGTGATCTCGCTGCCCCTCAAGTACATGCATTCCCCGGTGGAGCTCATCCGCATGAGCGACGTGGAGGCCGTGGGTAAGCTGGTGGCGGAATATGTTCTGTCTCTGGAAGGGAGGAACGACGCATGAAAGAGCTTTTGAGAGAGCTTTGCACCCGCGACGGCGTGCCCGGCTATGAGGACGAGGTGCGGGAATACATCGAGGAGCGGGTTCGCCCCTATGCCGACGAAACGATCGTGGACGCCATCGGCAATCTGCTGGTGTTCAAAAAGGGCAAGCATCCCCGCAAGCGCCCGCTGATGGTGTGCGCTCACATGGACGAGGTGGGCTTTTTGGTGCGGGACATCACCGACGACGGCATGCTCAAGCTGGCTCGCGCCGGCGGTATCGATCCCCGTGTGCTCATCGGCAGAAGAATGCGGGTGGGCAAGAAAAAGGTGTCGGGCGTCATCGCCATCAAGGCGGTGCACCTCACCACGCAGGAGGAGCGCAAGGTCGCGCCCGATCTCTCCAGCCTGTATATCGACATGGGCTGCAAGAGCAGGGAAGAGGCCGAGGCGCTGGTTTCGGTGGGCGAGCCCGCCATGTTTGACAGCGCCTATATCCCCTTTGGCGTGGACTGCGTCAAGGCAAAGGCGCTGGACGACCGCATCGGCTGCGCCGTGATGATCAAGCTGCTGGAGCAGGAGCTGCCCTACGACACGTGGTTTGCCTTTGTCTGCGGCGAGGAGATCGGCTCCCGCGGGGCGACCATCGCCGCCCATCGCATCCAGCCCGGCGTGCTGCTGACGCTGGAGGGCACCACCGCCGCCGATATGCCCGGCGTGGCCGCGCATAAGCGTTCCTGCTGTCAGCGCAAGGGCCCGGCGATCTCCATTCTGGATCGCGGCGCCGTTTATCCCCGCGCTCTGCGGGAGCAGGTGCAGAAAAAGGCCGATGAGGCGGGCGTGAAGTGGCAATTCCGCGCCAGCGCCAACGGCAGCACCGACAGCGAGGTGGCCATCGAGGCCGGCGTAGGCGCGCTGGCCATCGGCATCTCCAACCCCACCCGGTACATCCACTGCGCGTGCAGCGTGGCCTATCTCCCCGACGTGGAGGAAATGGTCAAGCTGTCCGCCATCGTTTTGGAGGAAGCAGGTGAATGTGATGTTTGATATTCTGGAGCTTCATCAGCGCCTTGTGGCGCAGGCGCGTGTTTCTGGCAGCGAGCAGACCGGCATCGGCAAGCTGGTGCAGGAGCTGGCGCGACCCTTTGTGGACGAGATTTCCACCGACGCCATGGGCAACGTGATCTGCCGCAAAAAGGGCGAGGGACAGCGGGTGATGCTGTCCGCCCACATGGACGCCATCGGCTTTATGGTCACCGGCGTGGACGAAAACGGCTTTGCCTCGGTGGCGCCCATCGGCGGCCACCAGCCGGCGCAGCTCGTCGGATGCCGGGTGGCCTTTGCAAACGGTGCCCGAGGCGTGCTCTGCCTGCGGGAGAGCGGCAAAAAGCTGGCCTGCGGATGGACGGAGATCGGCATCACCGACCTCTATCTCGATCTGGGCGCTCCCGACCGGGAGACCGCCTGCAAGCTGGTGCACGTGGGCGACACCTGCACCTTTGAGGGCTTGCCCGTAAGGGCGGCGGGCAACACCGTCATGGGACCCTACGCCGACGATCTGATCGGCTGCGTGGTGCTGCTGCTGGCCATGGAACGGCTGAAATCCAGCAAGTATGACGTGTATTTCGTCTTTTCCACCCAGGAGGAGGTGGGCTGCCGCGGCGCGCTGAGCGCGGCACAGGCCATCCGTCCCAATATCGGCATCGCCTGCGACGTGTGCGGTACCGACGACACCCCCTTCACCAAGAACAGCTGCCGCACCAAGGTGCTGGGCGGCGGCGCCACCATCAAGATCAAGGACGGCAGCGTGATCTGCTCTCCCGCCCTCAACAGGAAGCTGCAGGCTGTGGCCGACAAAGAAAACATCCCCTGGCAGGCGGAGATCCTGCTGGCAGGCGGTACGGACACCAGCTCGATGCAAAAGGCGCTGGAAAACGTGGCGGCTACCTGCGTCAGCATCCCCACCCGGCACATCCATTCTCCGTCGGAGACCTATGACCTGCGGGACGTGGACGGAGCGGCAAGCCTGTTGGCTGCGTTCCTCAATTCGTAAAGGAGGGTGAAAAGCATGATGGATCTTTTGAAATTGCAGGCTCGGCTGGCTGAGGCCGCGCTGCCCTCCGGACTTGAGGGAAAGCAGGCGGCCATTTTGGCTGAGCTGGCGCGTCCCTATGTGGACGAGGTGTTCACCGACACGCTGGGCAGCGTGATCTGCCACAAAAAGGGCAGCGGGAAAAAGCTGATGCTGGCGGCGCACATGGACGTGATCGGCTTTATGGTCACCCATATCGACGAGCGGGGATTTCTCCGCTTTGAGCCCCTGGGCGGACATCTGCCCGCAAAGCTGATCGGCACGGCCGTCCGTCTGGAGAGCGGCGTGCGGGGCAGCATCTGGCCGGACGCCGAGGCGGGACATAACAAAAAGAGTCTCACCGAGGTGGACATCCACGACCTGTTCATCGACATCGGCGCCTCCTCCCGGGAAGAGGCCGAAGCCCTCGCCCCCGTGGGCTCTGTGGCTGCCTTTGCTGCTCCCACCGCGGCGCTGGAGGGAGGAAGAATGATGACCCCCTATGCCGACGACCTGACCGGCTGCATGGCGCTGCTCATCGTCATGGAGGAGATGAAAAACACCTCCAACGACGTGTATTTCGTCTTTACCGTGCAGGAGGAGGTGGGCTGCCGCGGTGCGGTGGCCGCCAGCTGGCGCATCGAGCCCTATGTGGGCATCTCGGTGGACGTCACCGGCACGGGAGACACCCCCGGCGATATCGACGGACGCCGCATGCGTGTCCGTCTGGGCGGCGGCGCTGCCGTCAAGCTCAAGGACGGCGGCATGCAGGCCAATCCGCAGGTGGTGAACCATCTGCGCCGCGCCGCCCAGGAGGCGGGACTGACCGTACAGGACGAGATCCTGCTGGGCGGCACCACCGATGCCCGCTCCATGCAGAAGAGCAAAAACGGCGTGCTGGCCGGCTGTGTCAGCATCCCCTGCCGCAACATCCATTCTCCGGCGGAGATCGTCGATCTGGAGGACGTGCGTCAGGCGGGCATGCTGCTGGCAAAGGCCGCAGAGCTGCCCCTGTAAACCGGGAAACTGCATAAAGAAAGGCCGCTGCGTATGCAGCGGCCTTTTTTCTCCTCAGCAATATTCACAAATAAATATTTATTCACCGCAGGAACGGAGGAAACAGGTTCTTTTCTCTTTTTCCGAGAACAAAACCCACAATTTGTGTTTTCATACAGGGAAGATGGGGACGCTTTTCACGGATAAATTGACAAACGGGAAAGAATCCGGTAAACTTTATTCAAGATATGAATATTTTATGGGGAGCAATCCCCGAGGAGGCTTTTTATGAAAAAGACCTTGGATATCATCGGCGTTCAGATGGACTTCGGCGCGTCCAAGCGCGGCGTCAGCATGGGACCCATCGCCATCCGCTACGGCGGTCTGGTGGAAGGGCTGGAGCGTTTGGGCTATCCCGTGGAGGATCGGGGCGACATCGTGCCTCTGCCCACGGGAAAGAGCCTGCCCCATATGCGCAACTATGAGCAGGTGGTGGACGTCAACCGCCGTTTGTACGAGACGGTGCGGGAGACGCTGGCCAAGGGGCATTTCCCCATCGCCCTGGGCGGGGATCACTCCATCGCCGCCGGCAGCATTTCCGCCGTGGCAAAGCACTATCAGCCCCAGGGGCCTATCGGCGTCATCTGGATCGACGCCCACGGCGACTGGAACAATGACGAATCCACCCCCAGCGGCAATATGCACGGCATGCCCTTTTCCGCCGTGTGCGGTCACGGACCCAACTGCATGGTGGATTTCGGACAGGAGCCGGCCTTTGTCCCGGTGAAAAACTGCGTGCAGATCGCCGGACGGGACATCGATCAGATGGAGCGCATCCGCATGAAAGAGGCGGGCGTCACCGTCTTTTCTATCAACGAGATCGACAAGCGGGGCATGGATGCTGTCATCCTCGACGCCATCGAGATCGCCTCCCGCGGCACGGTGGGCATCCATCTCAGCTTTGACGTGGACGCCATCGACCCCCAGGCAGCTCCCGGCACCGGCACCGTCGTCCACAGCGGTCTGACCACCAGAGAGGCATTTTTGGCGGTGGAGACCCTGGCCGACAGCGGCAAGCTGATCAGCCTGGACATGGTGGAGGTCAACCCCATTCTGGACGAGCGCAACAAGACCGGCATCCTCGCCTCCGAGCTGGTGCAGTCGTGCATGGGCAAGGCGGTGTATTGAGGGACATCGTGTTCCTTCCCCTTGCACCGAAGGTGACGGATGAGGCGTACCACACGCCGAGAAAAGCCTCCCTTGTGTAAAGGAAGGTGGCAGCGCCAACGGCGCTGACGGAGGGATTGTTTGCGCCGGGATGACGACAACCCCTCAGTCACCTTCGGTGACAGCTCCCCTTACACAGGGGAGCCTTCGGAACTACTCCAACCTTCCCCTTCGGGGAAGGTGGCACGGCGAAGCCGTGACGGATGAGGCGGACGCCTCCATCAACGATAGAAAATGAAAAGCAGGACAGGCAAACGCCTGTCCTGTCACTTTTCCCTTTCCTTTTTCCGCATCCTCTGGTATACTGATCTCAGAACAGGAGGCGAGGGTATGAAACTTCTTCTCACGGCGTTTGAGCCCTTT
>CADBTM010000069.1 GCA_902797555.1 Oscillospiraceae bacterium | reverse complement strand
ATATGCCTACATCAGGGGCCTTTTTGTGCTGTCCGCACAATCTGGGGCGGTTCAGTATGCCCGATGGAGACTTTTCTGTTCTTTCAAAGACACAATTCTTCAGGGACGGAATACGGCGCAAACGCATCGCATTTTTCGGGTGACACGCGCCATGATGTTTTGAAAATCCGTTGCATCTTCGGCGGATCAATGGTATAAATAGGTTATACGAACGAACTTACGGAAAACAGGTGCGGCAGAAGGGTCTCCGGCTGCTGGAGCAGGGAGCCCTTCGGCTGGACATCCCAGACCGTCACCGTGCCGTGGCGGACGAGCTGACCAAGCTGGAGAAGGAAGACTTTTTTGGGGCGCTGATCTTTGAGTACAGGGATGGGGCGCTGCTCACGGGTCATCCGGAGGATCCCGACCTGCGCACCAACAGGACCGATTGCCGGCTTTGCGCCGGGGCCATCTACGAATACGGCCGGGGCGTCCCCCCATTCAGGTGGAAAAGGCGCTGGAACGCTATGCCTCCGGCGGCGACCCGGACGGGAAAACACTTCTGCAAAAGCTGCAGGCGCGCAAAGCGGGACCGGCACCGCAAATCTGAGGGAAAACCGGCATGCGCAACACCGAGATCGGCTGCAACATCTTTCCCAAAGCGGAAAAACATGCTATACTGGTGCAGTGGTATTTTGAGACGCTGCGATTTGCAGAAAAGGACGTATGACAGTGAAGAGGCGATACCTATGGCTTGGCTGACATTGGGACTGTTTTGCGCAGGGCTGCTGCTCTGCCTGGCCCTGGATCTCTCCGTGCTTTACGCGCTGACAGGCGGCCTTGTGCTGTTCGTGCTTTACGGAAAATACAAGGGCTTTGGCTGGCGCGACCTCTTTCGGATGGTGCTGGACGGTGTGCGCACTGTCAAAAATATCCTCATCACCTTCGTCCTCATCGGAATGCTGACCGCCTTCTGGCGGGCGGCGGGCACCATTCCGGTCATCGTCGCCTATGCCTCGGCGCTCATCCGACCGTCGGTGTTTTTGCTGATGACCTTTTTGCTCAACTCTATGGTGTCGGCTTTGATGGGCACCTCTTTCGGCACGGCGGCCACCATGGGTGTGGTGTGCGCCACCATGGGAACGGCCATGGGCGTGGATATGCGGCTGATCGGCGGCGCCATTCTTTCAGGCGTGTTCTTCGGCGACCGGTGCTCGCCAGTGTCCACCAGCGCCCTGCTTGTGGCGGAGGTAACAGGCACCAAGCTTTTTGACAACATCCGGCGCATGGTGCGCACTGCCCTCGTCCCATTTCTGCTGGCGGCAGTGCTCTATGGCGCGCTGGGCCTGCTGACACCCCACAGCGGGGAAGGGATGGATCTGAAAGCTCTCTTCGGACAGGAGTTTGCGCTCCATCCGCTGGCGCTTCTCCCGGCGGCGGCTGTGCTGATCCTGTCCGCCCTGCGGGTCAAGGTCAAGCTCACCATGGGGGTGAGCATCCTTGCCGCCATTCCCCTGTGCATCCTGTTGCAGAAAACCGCGCCGGAGACGCTTTTGCGCCTTGCGCTCACCGGCTATCAGGCGTCCGATCCTCAGGTGGCCGCCATGCTCAACGGAGGCGGGATCGTTTCCATGTTCAAGGTGATGGGCATCGTCTGCCTGTCCTCCGCCTATTCGGGGATCTTTCGCAAAACCGGCCTGCTGGACGGGGCGCGGCACGCCATCGAGGCGCTGGCAAAAAAGACCTCCTCCTTTGCCGCCATCCTGTGCACGTCTGTGATCTCCGTAATGGTCTCCTGCAACCAGACGCTGGCCGTGCTGCTCACCGACCAGCTGTGCGCCTCCCTCAATCAGGACGCGGGGCAGTTCGCCCTCGATCTGGAGGACAGCGTCATCATCGTTGCGCCGCTCATTCCGTGGTGCATCGCGGGGGCTGTACCGCTGGCCACTGTTGGCGCCGACTCCGCCGCCATCCCGCTGGCCTTCTATCTGTATCTGCTGCCGCTGTGGCGGCTGGTCACGGCAAAGCGGGACATCCCAACAGAACATAAATAAAAACCCAAAGCCTATGATCGGCTTTGGGTTTGTTTTTAGACTGACGGAGAATGCACTTTAACAGGAGGCCAGCCCGCCCAACATCTCCCGGGCGGCACGGGTGTTTTCGGCCTCCAGCGCCCGCAGGCGTGCGGCATAGTCCCGATAGGCGGCGGGGTCGGAAAGGATCCGGTCGATCTGTCTGCACAAAAAGTCTCCCGTCACCTCGTTGAGCTCACAGCAGGAGGGGTTGTCCACATAGGCCATAAAGCTGGAGACCTTGATATCGTAGGAAACGGCGATAAAGGGCAGATTTGCCGCCGCAGAAAAGACCAGCGCATGCAGACGCATGGCGCACATCAGCTTCATCCGCCGCAGGATGGCCATGGTCAGCGGCACCTGTTCGGGGGTGGGCAGCAGATGTCCCTTAGCCCGCATCTTTGCCATAGCGGCCCGGGAGGGCGCCACGTCGGTGGGCTGCTCGATGGGCATGAAGACAGCCTCCAGCCCGTATTTCTCTTTGGCATAATCCGCCGCCTGGGAAAAGGCCTCATACCGGTCAAAATCCTTCCACTGGCGGATGGAAAAGCAGATATAATTCCCGTTGGGGTCAAGCCCGTGCTGCCGCAGATAGGCGCAGGCGTCCTCGTCGGGGGCGGGAGTCAGACTGAGGGCGGGGTCGGCGGAGGCGCGCACGTCGGGCTTGGTGATCCCCATCTCGCGCAGCTCCGTCCGGGAGATCACGTCGCGCAGGGTGATGACGTCGGCATTGCGGTCGAGCACCCGGCGGGACAGGCGCCTGTTGAAGGGGCGCGCCACATGACCGATGCCGCAGCCATACATCAGCACCTTTGCGCCGCAGTGCTTGGATGCCCAGATGGTGAACAGATAGTAATACAGCGAGCGGCTGGAGGTGGAGTCCTGAATCAGACTTCCGCCGCCGTTGATGAACAGCCTTGTCCGCAGAGCCGTCAGCAAAAACGCCGGCACGTTGAAGGTGTAGATCGCCCGCGTCCCATACAAAAGCTGGGTCTCCTGAGGCTTGCGGGTCATCACGGTAAGGGGCAGATCGGGGTCGATGGAGCGCATGGAGGTGATGATGGCCTTCAAAATGGCCTCGTCACCCGAGTT
>CADBTM010000068.1 GCA_902797555.1 Oscillospiraceae bacterium | reverse complement strand
GACGCTGGATGTTGGCCTGGATGTTGTCCAGTCCCAGCAGGTCGATGAGCATATTGGTGGCCATATTGTCCGAGATGGTGATCATCAACCAGCACAGATCGATGGGCGTGACCTCCATGCCGGTGTGCATCAGGGTGAGCACGCCGCAGATGGGCACCCGATCCTCGTCCCGGACGGTCAGCTTCTGATCCCGGGAGACCATGCCCGCCTCGATCTGGCGGAACAGCTCGGCCATGACGGTCAGCTTGATGACACTGGCCGCCACCATGGGCTCGCCGGCGTTGCAGCTCCAGCTTTCGCCGTCGGTAAGATCCTTAAAATAGAAGGATGTGTGTCCCGGATAGTTCTCGATCCGCTTTACAATGGTTTCTTTGTTCCATTCCATACTATCTGCCTCCTGTTTGGCTTGTTATCCGTTTTGTCTGTGGATGGGCCGCACCACAAAGGTCTTGTCGGTCATCCGTCCCACCGCGTCCGCCGCCTGACGGGCGGCGGTTTCCTCCCGAAACACGCCGAAGACCGCCGAGCCCGAGCCGGTCATCATGGCGGTCATCGCGCCGTTTTCCAGCAGCGTCCGCTTCATTCTCCCGATCTCCGGGTAGCGCCAGCTCACCGGCGCCTCCATGGCGTTGAACATCCCGGCGCACACCTTGTCCAGATCGCCCTGCTTCAGTCCGTCCAGCAGCGTGTCGGGCGATGCCAGCTCCCGCGCCTCCATGGCGTCCAGAAGGTCGTAGGCATCCTTGGTGGACACCGACGCCCGCGGCTTGGTCACCGTCAGCCAGCAGGGCGGCATGGGCGGCAGCGGGCTCTGCTTCTCCCCCACGCCGGTGGCCAGCACGGTGCCCCCATTCAGACAGAAAGGCACGTCGGCACCCAGCCGGAGGGCGAGCCCCTCCAGCGTCTCGCCGCTCAGCGGCTCGCCGTGGAGCCGGTTGAGGATGTCCAGCACCCGGGCGGCGTCGGTGCTGCCTCCCGCCATTCCGGCGCCCACCGGGATGGTTTTCAAAATGTTGATGTGCAGACCGGAGGAAAGCCCGGTCTCACTGTAAAACAGATTTGCCGCCTTGACGGCCAGATTGCGCCCGTCGGTGGGCAGATAGGGCAGGCTGCACCGCAGGGAGATCTCCTCCCCCGGCCGCAGGCGCACGGAGATCTCATCGTACAGGCCGATGCTCTGAAAAACGGTGCACAGCTCGTGATAGCCGTCCTCCCGCTTGTGGAGGATGTCCAGATACAGATTGAGCTTGGCAAAGCCCTTTTGCTTGCACTCGCGCATGGGGCTCACCGGATGGATATCTGCTCCGGCCTGCGCTGCCGGAACACGGTCACGCTGTCAAAGCCCCCGGAAAGCAGCTGACGATAGGCCATCTCGATGCCGGTGCCCACGTCTGCGGGACGGTGGGCGTCCGAGCCCACGGCGATCCGCTTGCCGCCATAGCTCCGATAGGCCTCCAGAATCCACTGCTCCCCGCCGGGGCGGCCCTGCCAGCGGCGGGCGCCGCTGGTGTTGATCTCCAGGGCGATGCCGCTGTCGGCCAGCGCCTTCAAAAAGGGCAGCATCCTGTCCTTCCAGCGGAGCATGCTGGCCTCGGGGACGCAGGTGCGCATCATCCGCAGGGGATAGTCAAAGTGGCCGAACACGTCGATGTCCCCCGTCTCGATGAGCTCCATCGCCTCGTCAAAATACTGCTGATACACCATATCGCATTCGTCCAGCGTGGCGTAGGTGAAATCCCGGTAAATGTCCCGTTTGGGGCGGATCCCGTGGAGCGAGCCGATCACCACGTCAAAAGCGCCGCAGTTTGCCAGCGCCCGCGCCTCCTCCGGGTGGGTGTGTGCCTGCCCCATCTCGATACCGCAGAGGAGCTCCAGCCTGTCCGCCCAGCGGTGCCTGGCCTCGGCCATTTCCTTCAGCCGGCGCTCGTGCCGCGCCAGATAATAGGGCGTGGCGTCGTCCATATCTTCAAACTCATAATGCTCGGTGAGGGCAAAGATCGAAACGCCCGCCGCCCATGCGCCCGCGCACATCTCGTCGATGCTGCCCCGTCCGTCAAAGGAAAACCAGGAATGGTTGTGACAGTCACAAAGGATCATAATGGTTGCTTCTCCGTTTTTCTCATAATTATCTGCATTATACCACACTTTTTGAGAAAAGTATATTTTTCACACAGATATTTCCCCGCAAATCGCGCAAAATAACGGAAAAATCCCGAAAGGAGGTTTTCGTGTGAACAAATTTGCTTTGGCCATCGCCATCATCGGCGGCCTGAACTGGGGTCTGATCGGCCTGTTCCGCTTTGATCTGGTGGCATGGATCTTCGGCGGCTCGACCGCACTGGGCAGCCGCATCGTCTATGCCCTGGTGGGTCTGGCCGCGCTGTGGTGCATCGGATTTCTTTTTCAAAGAGATCCTGCGCCCCGCATGGCGGAATAAGGGGCTGCGGCTGCGCAGCAAATGCCTCCCTCTGATGAGGGAGGCAAGACGGGAGACGGAGGCATCCGCCCTGTCCCCGTAAAGCCTCCCTTGTGTAAAGGGAGGGGGCAGCGCCAGAGGCGCTGCTGGAGGGATTGTTCTTCCCGGGGAACCGGCAACCCCGCTCACCTTCGGTGACAGCTCCCCTTGCACAGGGGAGCCATTGCAGGCGCTCCATCCTTCCCCGGAGGGGAAGGTCACCCGCGGGGAAGGCGCCGCTTTCTCAAAAACCTGTTCCGGATTCATAAATAATTTGCATTTAAAATTATATAATACTGTTGACAAAATTAAAATGAGGTGTATAATGAGGGCAGGATAAAAAAGGAGGAACGACTATGAGCAAAAGCGTCTATTCGCTGGTACTCAGCGACGAGGTCATCCGGGAAATCGATCTGGAGGCCTACCGCCACGGGGTCAGCCGCTCCAATCTGATCAACCAGATCCTTGCGGAGGCGGTGTCCTACGTCACCCCGGAAAAACGGATGCGGGAGATCTTTTCTCAGGTGGAGCGTCTGCTCACCGACGGCGGCATCTTCCAGACCCTGCTGCAGCCCTCGGACAGCATGATGAGCCTGCGTTCGTCGCTGGCCTATAAATACAACCCCAACGTGCGCTACAGCGTAGAGCTTTACCCCGGATCGGAAGGGGAAGGCGAGCTGCGGGTCTCCCTGCGGAGCCAGAGCAGCGCCCTCATTCTGTATATGGGGCAGTTCTTCCGTCTGTGGACGCAGATCGAACAAAGCTACTTGGGCGCCACCGAGGCGGTCGTGCAGGACGGGCGCTATGCCCGCCGCATCCATCTGCCCGCAGGGGCGGGCGACCGGGAGCAGGGCGCCGTGCTGGCAGCCTATATCCGGGCGATGAACAACGCCATGATGGGCTTTTTCCGCAATCTGGACGATCCCCAGACCGCCGAGCGTCTGGTGCGCGCCAGCGTGGAGGACTATCTGACCGCCCACCCCGCAATCTGAAAAAATCATCACCGCATTTTTGGGAGGTGTTTGTATGAATCTCAATCAGTTTACGCAAAAAAGCGTGGAAGCGCTGCAAAGCGCCCAGAGCCTTGCCGTGGAAAACGGCAATCCTCAGGTGACGCAGGCGCACCTGCTGCTGGCACTGATGCAGCAAAAAGACGGGCTGATCGGTCAGCTGGTGGGACGGATGGGCGTCCCCGCCGACAGTTTTACCTCCGCCCTGTCCGGCGTGGTGGGCGCGCAGCCCAAGGTCTCCGGCGGCAGCCGGGAGGCCGACAAGATCTACATTTCCTCTGAGCTGGATCGCGCCCTCAACGCCGCCGAAAAGCAGGCGGGCCAGATGAAGGACGATTTTGTTTCGGTAGAGCACATTTTCCTCGGAATGATCCGTCAGCCGGACGACAGCCTCAAGCGGCTGTTTCAGACCTTTGACATCACCGAGAGCCGCTTTCTCGCCGCCCTCAAGGACGTGCGCGGCAGCGCCCGGGTCACCTCCGACAATCCGGAGGAGACCTACGACGTGCTGAAAAAGTACGGTCAGGATCTGGTGGAGCGGGCGCGGGAGCAAAAGCTGGATCCCGTCATCGGACGGGACAGCGAGATCCGCAACGTCATTCGCATCCTCAGCCGCAAAACGAAAAACAACCCTGTCCTCATCGGCGAGCCCGGCGTGGGCAAAACCGCCATTGCCGAGGGGCTGGCGCAGCGCATCGTCCGGGGCGACGTGCCCGAAAACCTGAAGGATCACAAGATCTTTGCGCTGGATATGGGCGCCCTCATCGCGGGCGCAAAGTTCCGGGGCGAGTTTGAAGAGCGGCTCAAGGCCGTGCTGGCCGCCGTCAAGCAGAGCGACGGGCGCATCCTGCTGTTCATCGACG
>CADBTM010000067.1 GCA_902797555.1 Oscillospiraceae bacterium | reverse complement strand
GGTGATGGGAATCGAACCCACGTGTTCAGCTTGGAAGGCTGACATTCTACCATTGAACTACACCTGCGATTGTCAGACTTTCTTAAATCAGCTTTTCAATTATAATATGGTACAACTTTTTTGTCAAGCGTTTTCTTCAAACTAACTGCATTTTTCCTTTTTACAGACGGGAAAGATATCGGAGAAATCCGGTTTTGGGACGCTGGATGGTATAGTTTTCCCAAATGGAAGCGAGCAGCGCTTCGTCGGTGATGATCTGATAAGGATCGAGCGCCAGCTCGCCCGCCGCCTTTTCCAGATAGGCGATGAGCAGATCGTAATAGCTGCCCTCCTTCTCCCCCACCTCTCTGCCCAGATCGGGCAAAAGACGCTCGTTGAGCTCCCGCAGGGTGCATTCGGGCGCAGCCGAACGCATCATGGCGGACAGCTCCTCATAGGCGCGGCGCTCGCCAAAGGTCTGGTCGATGAAATAGGTCTTGCCCTTCAGACCGTACAGCACCCTCTGGGCGTCAAAATAGCCCTGACGCAGGTTTGCCCGGCTTTGCTCCTGACTGAAATTGAGCACATTGCCCAGCTCAACGGTGGGAGCGATGGTGGTGATGGTGGTGCCTTCCGGGATCCGCACCTTGCGCTCCACTCCCACGCCGTACAGCCGGATGGCGATGATGTCCTCATAGCCCCGGCTGACCAGCGCATGCAGAGGCAGCACGTCCTGCACGCCGCCGTCGGTATAGCGCTTGCCGCCCAGGCGCTCGTTTTTGAATGCGGGAAAATAGGCGGAGGCCAGCAGCATATCGGGCAGCTCGCCGGGCTCCAGCTCCTTGGCGTCCAGCTCCAGCTCCCTGCGATCGCTGAGGGAATAGGTCATGATGAAAAAGGCCACATTACCCTGACGGATCTTTTCCTCATCCACGCTCTGTACGATGAGTTCCCGCAGGGGCTCCACGTCAAATCCGCCCTCCCGGATCACCTCTCTGGCGTCCCGCAGCATGCTTTTCAGATCGGAAAAGCTGCGGATCCGCCCCTTGAACGCCCGCTCCATGTCGTCGTCGTTGACGTCCATCACCTGCGAAAACCGTATATTGCTCCACAGCTCTTCCGCTTTTTTCAGATCTCTCATGGCCATCATGGCGCCGTTGAGCGAGCCCACTGAGGTGCCCGACACCGCGTTGTACCGGATGCCCGCCTCCTCCAGCGCACGCCACGCGCCCACCTGATAGGCGCCTCTGGCACCGCCGCCCTCCAGGGCGACGGCATACACCTTTTCCCGATCCAGCTTGAGCTGCATATTTTTCCCCTTTCTGTGAGAAAGCCTTGTTTTTTCCTGTGTCCTCTGTTACAATAACAGACTAGAAGTATGCTTAGTTTACCACAAAATCAGGAGAAAGTATATATGTCCTTGAAAAAATCTCTCGCCCTGCTTCTTGCGCTGGCGCTGGCGATTTCTCTTTCTGCCTGCGGCAAGGTGCCCCAGCAGGCGAACATCCCGCTGATCCCCGCCGATCCAGTCTCCCCTGCGCCCACGGGGCAAACGACCCAGAGCGATCTCACCGAGCTCAATCTTCTCCCCTCCGACCCTTCTCCTCCGGCGGAGCAGACGCCCGCTCCCGCCGACACGCAGGAGCCCGCCCCTGCAGATACCCCTCCCGCGGAAGAGACTCCCCCCGCAGAGCAGACCCCCGCGCTGGACGAGGACGGGAGCTATACCTCCAAGGAGGACGTGGCGCTGTATATCCATCTCTACGGTCATCTGCCCTCCAATTACATCACCAAAAAGGAAGCGGAAAAGCTGGGCTGGCCGGGCGGATATCTGGAGCCCTATGCCCCCGGAAAATCCATCGGCGGCAGCCGATTCTATAACAACGAGGGGCTGCTTCCCTCCAAGGACGGCCGCATCTATACCGAGTGCGACATCGACACCCAGGGCGCCAAAAGCCGGGGCGCACAGCGGATCGTCTTTTCCAACGACGGTCTGATCTATTACACCGGCGATCACTATGCATCCTTCGAGCTGCTGTATGGGGAGGAATAAACTATGCGTCATCTGATCTTGTCGTGCAGAGGCATCGCCGACCGGGACGGCCTCCACCGCGCCTTGCGGGAGACCCTCTCTCTGCCCGACTATTACGGAAACAATCTGGACGCCCTGATGGACTGTCTCACCGACCCAATGGAGCCCACCTGCCTCACGCTGCGGGATTTGCCCGCGCTGCAAACGGCTTTGGGCGACTATGCCGACCGCCTGCAAAGCGTCCTTCACGCGGCGGCGCTGGAAAACCCCAATCTGGTCATTCTCATCGAACAAAACGCATAGCGGAAAGGAGCCTACACTATGAAACTTGCCGAAGCCCTGCAGGAGCGCGCCGACCTCAACCGTCGGATCGAGCAGCTTCGTTCCCGTCTGATGAACAACGCCATCGTTCAGGAGGGGGAATACCCTGCCGAAGAGCCTCAGGAGCTGCTGGA
This sequence comes from Oscillospiraceae bacterium, assembly GCA_902797555.1. Lineage (GTDB taxonomy): Bacteria > Bacillota > Clostridia > Oscillospirales > Butyricicoccaceae > UBA4644. The sequence goes on along the minus strand of CADBTM010000067.1, from coordinate 719 downwards.
CGAGCTCGATCGGGACGTGGATCGTCTGGAGGAGCTCACCGCCGCCATCAACCTGACCAACTGCCGCACCCTTTACGAGGGGGAAAGCCTCACCGCCCTCATCGCCCGCCGGGATTGTCTCAAGCTCCGTCTGGGCATCCTCCGGAACTTTGTCGACGAGGCCAGCCAGACCTCCCGCCGCGCCAGAGGCTCGGAGATCCGCATCCTCAGCGCCGTCAACGTGAAAAATCTGCAAAAGGAAGTGGACGAGCTGAGCCGCGACCTGCGCCTGCTGGACAACGCCATCCAGTCCACCAACTGGTCCACCGAGCTGTAAAAACAAATTGGGGGAAGCGCACGGCCCAGGGTCTGTGCTTTCCATGCGCCTTCGGGGTGAACGCAAACCCTTTCCGCAGGCCGAGGGGATAAATATGGGCCTGCACTGCTATGGTGCGCCGCGGGGCCGGCGTGAGGTTCGAATCCTTCCTTACGGTTATGCCCAGCATCGCGTATACACGTATTGTTTTTGCGTACATAGTACTACCATGCGTTAGCCGAAGGCGAGGGTGGGAATGGGGATAACAAAAAGAAAAAAAGATCCGCATACGCGGATCTTTTTTCTTTATTTCTGAAACATGGACAGGATCGCCACCAGCATGACGGCGATCAATATGCCGTTAAGCAGACCCGCCGGAAGAGAGATGGCCAGCAGCGTCCCCAGAATCGCCCCCAGTGAGCCG
>CADBTM010000066.1 GCA_902797555.1 Oscillospiraceae bacterium | reverse complement strand
CGCGGTTGACCTTGATGCCCCAGGGGTCGGTGGCCTCGTCCAGAATGGCGCGCATTTTGCTGTTGATGATGTCGCGGGAGGTCAGGGTCTCGTCCAGCTCCAGATCGCCGATGATGTTACGCAGAGTGGTGGCGGTCAGATTTTCGATGGCGGACATGGGCTGCACCACACCGTAAGTGAACAGCTTGGGGTCGGACACAAAGAAATACACCACGGTGTCGATCTGCATGGTGACGTTATCCTTGGTGATCACCGGCTGCGGGGGAAAGTCTGCGATGCGCTCCTTGAGGGTGACCTTGTTTGCCACGCGCTCGATCAGGGGGATCTTGAAATGCAGTCCGGTGGACCAAGTTTGCTGGTAGGCGCCCAGACGCTCCACCACAAAGGCGCTGGCCTGAGGAACGACCACCACGTTGGAAATCACCAAGGCGATGACGATGAGCAGCAGGATAATGATGACCACATAACCGAACATGCCTGCGATGCTTGCAAGAAACAACATAAGCTACCTCCTATTTTCTCTCTTTCTGTGTCGGCGGATACCTTCCTACATGGATTACGCTTTTTCTTCGACGATGGCCTTGACCCCTTCGATGGCCACCACACGCACGGTGACGTCCTTTGGGATCACATGATCGTCCTTGCTGCGGGCTGTCCACACGCTGCCGCCCGCCCGCACCGCACCGGTGGCACGGAGATTGTCGATCTCCTCCATCACCAGCGCGTCGCCGCCGATGATACGGTCGGCGTTGGTGGCTTCCCGATCCCGATTGAAATAGGATCGGGCAATGTTGCGCGTCAGAATCACCGTGATGCCGCTGACCACCACAAAAACCGCCACCTGCAGCCAGATGGGGCCGTGAAGCAGGGCACAGATCATGGCAGCCAACGCACCCACCGCAAACCAGATCGACGTGAGGCCCAACGTGGCCGCCTCGATGATGCCGAACAGGATGGCCAGTGCCAGCCAAACCGTCTGCATGGGCAACTGTGTCAAGAAAAACACCTCCCTTTTCCGAAATATGTACGGATTCTATCTGTAAAGCTTACTTGCTTTTCAGCGAAAGCTCCAGGCCGAAAAACAGCGCTGCAGCGGGCAGAGCGAACAGCCACGCGCTATGGTGGATCCCCTGCCATATCCGGGCGAGGGCATCGCTGTGCACCACACCGGCGTGGGCAAGGCACAGAACGCCGTAGGCCGCAAGCGTCACCGTGCCAAAGGCGATCATCGCCGCCCGGACGCCCCCGCCGGCGCTTTTCAGCTGTCGGCTCATAGCCACCAGCGCCAAAAGCTGCACCGTGCAAAAAACCCAGATCAGCGGGCGCAGAAGGCATTCTGCCGCAGCGTCAATCCCCGGGGGCATGTGTGCGCCCACGTCCGGCCAAAGTCCCTCCAGCAGCACCGCGAGAATGGCGCAGGCACCCATGATCACCGCCAGCCGCCTGTGCCGGGAAAAACCGGGCGGCTCGGTCGGGGGAACGGTGCGCTTGCCGTAGATCAGCTCTTCCACCGAAACATCCAGCGCGGAGGCCACCGCCGCCAGCGATTCCACATCGGGCAGGGTGCGTCCGTTTTCCCAGCTGGACACCGTCTGACGGGTGACGTGCAGGGCGGAGGCCAGCTGCTCCTGGGTAAGACTGTTCTGTTTTCGATAGTCTGCGATGTGGCGTCCCACGTCAGGCATCGGCTGTTCTCCCCCTCTCACTGGGCTCATTATACCACAGCTTTCCCAAAAAAGCGATAGAAAACCGCGCAACACTTTGTTGCAAAGGCGTTTTTTCCCGACACAGGCCGTTGCAAAGGAGGTTTTTCTCTCCTGCCCTTGACAGATGCGCGCTTCGTCTGCTATGCTTTTGTCAAACAAGCAAGGGAGGTCTGAACCATGAAGCAAACGAACCGTTGTCCCAAATGCGGCTGTGAGGATATTCTGTATATTCCCGGCACGGTGGGTCCCTACGGCACGGGAAACAATATCAAAACCGGTATGACCGTCTTTTCCTCGGTGGAGGTAGACCGCTATGTCTGCACTGCCTGCGGCTTTTCGGAGGAATGGATCCGGGAGGAGGATCTGGAACGGCTCATCCATACATTTGAATAAATGAAGGCAATAAAAGAATCCCCTCGGCGCTGCCGAGGGGGTTTTTATGACTTGAGGCTTAATACATTCCCATGTCTCCGCCCATGCCGGCGGGAGCTGCGGGAGGATTGGGCTCCTTCTTGTCGGCGACCACAGACTCGGTGGTGAGCACCATGGCTGCGATAGAGGCGGCATTCTGCAGAGCGGTACGGGTCACCTTGGTGGGATCGACGATACCGGACTTGACCATATCGCAATAGATCTCCTTGTAGGCGTCAAAGCCATAGCCCACGCGGCGGGCGTTCTTGACGCGCTCAAGAACGATGCTGCCGTCGATACCGGCGTTGGCGGCGATCTGCTTCATGGGCTCCTCCAGAGCCTTCATGACGATGCGGACACCGGTCTTCTCGTCGCCCTCCACCTTGGCAACTTCCTTTGCCACGGCGGGGATGGCGTTGACGTAAGCGGTGCCGCCGCCGGCCACGATGCCCTCTTCCACGGCGGCGCGGGTGGCGTTCAGAGCGTCCTCGATGCGGAGCTTCTTCTCCTTCATCTCCACCTCGGTGGCAGCGCCGACCTTGATGACGGCAACGCCTCCGGCCAGCTTGGCCAGACGCTCCTGCAGCTTTTCGCGGTCAAAATCAGAGGTGGACACGGCGATCTCGTTGCGGATCTCGGCCACGCGGGACTTGATGGCCTCCTGATCGCCCGAGCCGCCCACGATGATGGTGTTTTCCTTCTGCACCTTCACCTGATTGGCGTGACCCAGCATATCCACGGTGGTGTCCTGCAGCTCATAGCCCAGCTCGGAGGAAACAACGGTGCCGCCGGTCAGGATGGCGATATCCTTGAGCATCTCCTTGCGGCGATCGCCAAAGCCGGGGGCCTTGACGGCCACGCAGGTAAAGGTGCCGCGCAGCTTGTTGACGATCAGGGTGGACAGAGCCTCGCCCTCCACGTCCTCGGCGATGATAACCAGCTTCTTGCCGGACTTGACGATGGTCTCCAGCAGGGGCAGGATCTCCTGAATG
>CADBTM010000065.1 GCA_902797555.1 Oscillospiraceae bacterium | reverse complement strand
TAGATATCGATGGTCTTGGAGTCGGGGCTCAGGTCATCCAGCAGGCCCTGCTCCCACAGCTCGACGCGGGCGTTCATCTCGGGCACGATGCGGATGTTGACCTCGTCCCAATGGAACAGATCAGACAGCCAGTAATCTTCGTTCTTGGTGTAGATCTGGATGGAGTCATACTCCCAAGTGGTGAAGAAGTAGGGGCCGCAACCCATCCAGTGATCCAGATCGGCGCCGTAGGAGGAAGTGGTTCCGTCAGCGCTCAGGCACTGCTCATAAATGGGCTGATAGATGGGGGCCTTTTCACGGCTGTAGAAGTGGTTGCAGACGTCCTTCTGGCTATTCTCATCAACGGTGATGATCTGGATGGTGTAGTCGTCAACCTTCTTGATGCCGACGTCATCCCAGGTGGCGCCTTCGCCCTTCATGTAGGACTCAGCGTTGACGATGGTGATGGCATTGTTGGCAACGTTGCCGCCCATACGGTTGGCCAGCTTGGGATCCAGAGCGGTCTTGAAGGAATAGATCCAGGTATCGGCGTTGATGGGGTCGCCGTTGTTCCACTGAGCTTCCTTGCGCAGGGGGATATTCCAGGTATGCTCGTCGATCTGGATGGGCAGATCAGCAGCGGCATCGGGAATGTAGTGGAAGTTCGTACCGCTGTCATCGGGGTAGGAGCGATACAGGAAGCACATGCAGTAGATAGCGGGGGTCTCGGAGGGGCTATCCACGTTGTCCTGGAAGTTCAGGTTGGCGTGGTCGGAGGTCAGGTAGGTGTAGTAAACCTTCTTGGCAGCCTCAACGGGAGTGGTGGTAGCAGGATCAGTGCTGGGGGTAGTGGTAGTGGTGCCGGGAGTCGTAGTGGTGGTGCCGGGATCGGTCGTGGTGGGAGTGGCGGGCTTGCTACCGCAAGCAGCCAGCATAGCCACGATCATCATGGCAGCGAGAAGCATAGCAACGATCTTCTTGCTCATTCAAACATCTCCTTTTCTCAGATAACACTAAATTCGGACTTCTTCCGCGGCTTCTTCACGCCCCTTCACCCCATAGAAGTGACACAAAAAAGAGCACGCAAGATGTCCAACTTAATGCTATGATTATAGCGGATTTTTTCCGGGTTGTCAACGATTCCGACCTCAGAGTTTGTATATGGGTTTGGATTCCAACCCCGTCAAAGTGCACATTTTTGAAAATTGATTTTTGGATATCATTTCTACCCCTTTTTGTCATTATTTTGTAATTTATTCAATTTGTCCGCATAATAAAGATAAATTCAACTTATTTTTTCAATTTGTCCGTATATTGCGAACAAAAAATTGAATTTCTTCGATATAAGTTTTTTGGATGACTGTTATCAAGAATCTTTTTCATACGCGAAATGAATGAAAAACCGGACGAATGTTTCGTCCGGTTTCCAGTTTTGAATATTATATATATCTATATAAGTATAATAGATATATTTTAGCGCAGAGAAGCGTATCAGTTATTCATTTTAAGAATAGCTTCTCCGTGCAAAAAACCTCAAAAAACAAGTTATTTCTCGGCTTTCCCCCCATGTTTCGTTATGGACAGGCATGGGATGCAGGGGTTTACAGCGCCCAGATCACCCGATAGAAAACCGACCTCAGGGTCCCCCCCGCCAGCATCCATTCCCGCAGGGCGGACGCCCGCTCCTCGAGGGCGCGAAGCTCGTCCTCGGTGATCTCGTGCTGGCTGAAGCGTGCGCGCAGCGCCACGTCCTCGATCTCCTGAGAAACCGGCGTACCCGAGAGCTTTGCCAGACGGGAGATATGCTTCCAATAGGCCACCGCACGCCGATTCGGGTCGCCGTGACGGAGCATCCGCTCGCGGATCGTCCGCAGGGCGATCTGCCAGAGCACAAGCGCCGCCGCAATCCCCAGAAGGATCTTTGCCCACAGCGGCAGCCTGCGGCGGGCAGCGGTGCCGCCCTGTTCCGAAAGCTCATCCTGCAGATCGGTTTCGTCATTCTCGGAGGTGTCGTCGGTTTTGTCGTCTTCGGAGGGATCGTCGGGCTCCTCGTCGGTTTTGTCGTCCTCCGGGTGCTCCTCGGCCTCTTCTCCCGTGGATTCCACGAGATAGGCCGACAGCTCCTCGACGCGCTGTTCGGTGCCGGGCGTCGCCTCCAAAAGCGTCCAGCGCCCGTCGCCTGCGGCATATTCCACCCACGCGTGGGCGTTTCTGCCGGCGACCACTGTCCACGCGTCCTCCCGGGCGGCCACAACATAGCCGGAAACATACCGCGCCGGGATGCCCATCGCCCGCAGAAGCACAGTCACCGCCGTGGCATAGTGGACGCAAAAGCCGCTCTCCCCTTCTGTAAGGAACCACGCGGCAAAGTCCCCCTCACCCCGGGGCATCTGGGGCGTTTCCAGCGAATAGGGGGCGATATCCCGCACATAGCTGGCCACAGCCTGCGCCATCTGGGTGCGATAGGCCACCGTGTCCTCCATTTTGGGCACCAGCTTGTGAAGGCGATCCAGAATGGGCTGCAAACGCGCCATGGCCTCCTCCGAAAGGTCAAGCTCGGTATAGACATCCAGCAAAAACGGAGCGTAGCTGTCCCGCACGTCACTGAAGTTGTGGGTCAGAGAAAGGGGCTCGTTTTCCGAAAAGCGGATCCAGCCGGTATAGGGGAGCTGGTATTCGGTCGTCCCCTCCCCTGCCTGCACGTAGAGATCCTCCACCGGAACGGCACGTTCCGGCAAAAACTCCACGCCGTAAGGGAGATAGAGCAGCCCTCCGTCCCCATATGTATGCACCACGATCTCGCTGCGCATTCCGCCCTGAGTCCAATAGTCGGCGGCCGCATCGCCCAGCACGGGCGGATCGTCCGCGCCTTTTCCCAGCCAGGATCTGCCGGTATAGCTCCGATAGGCGCAGCCCCGGAGATAGAGCATCCCCTCCTGGGTGGTGCGGACGGTCATCACGGTTTCGTCCGTGGACAGGCCGCCGTTGAGATTGGCCAGATCGGCCCGCTCGGTGTTATCTCCCGGGGCAAAGGCCACAATGCCAACGCGTCCGTCATCGCCGATCACCCGGCCAAGGGTCAGATCCCACAGATCGGGGAAGCGATCGGACAGGGCGTCCAGCTTTTCCTCCAGCCGGAGCGACCACTGCGGATAGGAATAGTTCTCGGGGTGCACCTGCACCAAAAGGAGCGCGCCCAGCAGCGCCATCGGCACAATGAGCAGCAGCGCCTTGCCCTCGGCATTTTGGGCGTGTCGCCTGCGGGCGGCCGCTGTCAGCGCCATTCCCCCGTATACCGTGATGAGCATCGCCACCGCCCACGGGGCGGGGACGGGATAGAGCATGACAAAGCAGGTTGCCAGCAGCCCGGCGCTCAGCCCCACTGCGGGAAGAAGCGTCCATCCCCGGGAAAGGGTGGCCACCGTCAGTGCGGCCAGCAGGCAGCCCAGCAGCGCGAGAAACGCCGTCACCGACGCGCCCGAGGGAACGCGGATGCTTTGTGCCGCCTCGGCCAAATCGGGATACTCGTTGCCGATGTGCCGCAAAACCGCCTTGACGGTCTCCAGTGCCCCGCCAAAGCACACCCGCCAGCGCATCATTTCAAAGAAGAGAATGCCGGCCGTCAGCCCCAGCGCCGGTCCCCACGGCTTTTTCCGGGTGAAGATCAGCGCGTAGACCGCGGCAGAGATCACGCAGGCGGCAATGAGATAGGAATTGCGCGCCGTGATCCCGTGGGCGGTGATCAGACAGAACAGCGTGCCCACCGACAAACCGCTGCCGCACAAAAAGACGAACAGACAGCGCAGCCATTTTTCACGGGTGGTCATTGCTGCGCCCCCTCTCCGCCCAGATGAAAGTGCCAGTCCACATCGGGAAAGCTCCGTTCGGCCAGCGTGGGCGCGGTTTTCTTGATTTTGGTTTCCAGAATGCGGTGGATCAGGGCGATGAGCCCATCCTCGCCGGTGATCGTCTGGCTGACCACCTGCCCGTCCTCGGGACGGATATAGCACACGGTTGGCTCCAGGCCCATTTCCAGCAGTCTGCGGCAGATCCACATCAGCTCGCCCAGCAGCTCGTCCAGACGGCGGCGGTTGGGATTGAGATCCACCGTGATCATCAGCTTTTTCCAAACGGCCTCCTGCGGCTCGCGCACCATCAGCTTGTCCGCCTTGGCCGACACCTTCCAATGAATGCTCTTCATGGAATCGCCGGGGCGGTATTCCCGCATCTCGTGCACTTCGGAAAAGCCGCCTCCCTGCATGGGGACAAAGCGCAGCGAGCGGAACCGCCCCAGATCGGGCTTTGGGGAAGGCTCCCGCTCTTCAGGCTCCACATAAACCGTAAATCCGTCGGGCTTGCGCATGGGCAGACGGATCAACCCCAGCATGTCGCAGATCCTGCTGCTCTTTACCTCGCAGCGGTAGGCGCCGCAGTGCTCGGTTTGCAGGGGGACGGTTTCGCTGCCCCCCTGCCGGAAATGCAGGGTGTATTCCTCGCTCTCGCCCCGCACCAGATCCTCGATGTTCAGGCCGATCCAGCTGCTTTGAGGCAGGGTTTCCCCGTGGGATTGGGAGAGGGTGAGTTCATTCTCCATCCCGGCGATGCATCGCTGGCTGGTGGCCTGCAGCTTGGTGGTCAGCTTGGTTCGGGGCAGACTGAGCAGCAGGGACAGCAGAGGCAGCACCACCGCCATCAGCAGCAGATAGTAGGAGACCCACTCCTCATACTGCCGGAAAAACAGCACCGACCCCATCAGCAGGATCAGATACAACAAACGGTTTTGCCACATAGTCCGTCTTTACAGATTGGGCGCCGCCGTCCGGCGCACGATGTCGTTGAGCAGCGTCTCGGCGCCGCCCTCCAGCGTTTCGGCCTCGGCAGAAAGCACCAGCCGGTGCGCCACCGTCCGGGCAAAGACCCGGCTCACGTCCTTGGGGATCACATAATCCCGCCCCTGCAAAAAGGCCACTGCCTTTGCCATGGCGGTCACGCCGAGGGTCGCCCGGGGGCTGGCGCCCCGCAGGATCTGGCGGTGATTCCGGGTGGCGTTGACCAGACGGACGATATATTCCAGCACCTCATCCTTGCAGTAGACTGCCGCCACCTGCTTTTGCATATCGGCCAGCTCTTCCCGGGTGAGGATGCGCTCCACCCGCTCCAGCGGGTTGCCGTCCATGCGCTGGCGCACCATGTCGCATTCGGCGGCCTCGTCGGGATAGCCCACGGTAAGGCGGATGGTGAACCGGTCGATCTGGGAATCGGGCAGCAGCTGGGTGCCCGCCGCGCCGGTGGGGTTTTGGGTGGCCACCACAAAGAAGGGCTGGGGCACCGGATGGGACACGCCGTCCACCGTCACCTGCCCCTCCTCCATGGCCTCCAGAAGGGCGCTCTGAGTGCGGGAGGTGGCGCGGTTGAGCTCGTCCGCCAAAAACAGATTGCACAGCACGGCGCCCGGGCGATAGGTCATCTCTCCGGTCTCCTTATCATAAACAGAATAGCCCGTAATATCCGAGGGGAGCACGTCGGGGGTGAACTGCACCCGCCCATAGCTCAGGTCCAGCGCCTTGGCAAAGGCCAGCGCGATGGTGGTCTTGCCCACGCCGGGGATGTCCTCCAACAGAATATGCCCCTTGGCCAGAATGGCGGTGAGCATCCACAAAAGCACCTGATCCTTGCCGGACACGGCCTTCTTTACTTCATTGATGATCTCTTCCACACGGTTCATATCGTCTCTCTCCGTTTCCATTGGTTTATGGATTCTATTTTACATCTTTTCGATCTATTCTTCAACCCCAAATAGAAAACCCCCGGCGCATGCGCCGGGGGCTGGATCGGATTTGCCTTACAGGCTGGTTCCGCTGGCATCGGTGACGCCCGAAAAGCCGTTGACCTTTTGTGTGAGCTGGAAGACCACCGTGACCTCGCCGGTCTGTGTGGTTTCTCCCTGTCCCGTCCGGCCGCCGAAGCCGCCGTCGGGCGGGGTCATCCCGTCAGAGGGCGCGGTGCCGTCGGAGGGAAGCTGTCCGTCGGGAGGGGTCATCCCGCCCTGCGGGCCGCCGTGACCAAAGCCGCCGAAGCCAAAGCCGTTGCTGCCGTCAGTATTGCTGTCGGTATCGCCGCCGCTGTTGTCCGAGCCGGGGAAGCCGCCCTGACCCATCGGGCCGCCGAAGCCGCCCCGGCCGCCGCCAAAGCCGCCCAGCGTGCCGGCGGAGGTGTAGCCCTGCTGCTTGGCTTCTGCGCTGAAGCCGGTGACGGTGGTCACGTCATAGACGCCTTCCACCTCGTCGCCCTCCACGTCGCCGCCGACGTAAACGTAGTAGCTCTCGCCCACCTGCAGCGTGGGAGCGGAGAGGATCGCGCCCTGATACCGTCTGGCGCTGCCGCCGGTGACCTCGTCCTTTTCGGGATCGTAGGCAAAGACCACGTTGCCCTGCAGGTCGGTGACGATGATGGCCTCGTCGGCGCTCTGGGCGGAGGCAAAGCGCAGGTTCATGGTCGCCTGGCCTTCATTCTCCGTGCCGTCGGATTCTGCCCAGTCCATGGTGGAGCCGAGGGCAACCACCGTGCCGCCGTTGACGTATGTGCCCCGATCAGAGTCCAGACCGGAATCGGAATTGGGATTGGCGATGGAGATCAGCGTGCCGCCGTTGACCACCACATAGCCGTTGGAGTCGATGCCGTCGCCCTCCCGGCCGAGACCGGACAGGATGTGGAGCGAACCGCCGTTGACGGTGAGGACAGAAACGCCGTCCTCGTTGACGTTGATGCCGTCATCCTGAGAGAAGACGTTCACATTGCCGCCGTTGATGGTGAGATGAAGCTCGCTGTCCAGACCCTCATACCCTGCGGTGATGTTGAGGACGCCGGTGCCCTGAGGCTCGCCGTCGATGTTCATGGAAACGTAGGAGTAGAAGGCGCCGTCAAGCTTTCTTGCTTTTTTCTGCAGGGTGACGCTGTTGGCCATGCTGCTCTGGTCGTCGTCGCTCTTGTACTTTGCCTTGAGCATGCGGTAGACGTTTTCGCCGGTAAAGTTGTTCACTGTGCCGTCGGCGACGATGACGTTGGCGCCCGCGTCGGAGGTGTCCACCGTGCTGCTCCACTGGGTCTGATCCTCCCAGGTGTTGTCACACTCGTACACGCTGTAGAAAACCATGGCGGGAGCGACCGTGCATGTCACGTCCACCCCGTTGAGGACGACGGTGACCTTGGCGCTTTCATCGGCAAAGGTATCGTCGGTGTCGCCCAGATCCACCAGGATCTGTCCGTGCCATTCGCCCTCCAGAATATAGGTGCCGGGCTGGGTGATGTGGAGAACGGCGTTTTCATAGGCCTCCTCCTCGGAGTGCATCATGTCGGTGGAGACTGTGCTGCCGGTGACGGGCAGGGTGGCGAAGATAAACGCTTCATAGCCCTCGGCGGTGTAGTAGTACGCCCACTCCTGATCGTCATCATACTGCACCTTGGTAAATCCGCTTTCGTCCAATTCGGGATAATAATAGATATCGTGGGCGATATAGGCCGCGGCGTCGGTGTCGGGAGCGTCGCCGGTGAAGTATTCTGCGGGAGAGTTTTTCACGTCCTCGTGGACTTCGGAGGGATCTGCGTGCCAGACGTAGTCATATTCCTCCACGGCCTCGCCGTCCAGCGCGGCACTGTGGCTGTAAGTGCCGTCGGCGTTCTGCGTGCTGCCGAGGACGATCACATGGGCTTCCTCGCCATAGTCCACCTTGGAGATCGCCGCGGCGTCGGCGGTGGTCTGCTGGGCCGCACTCGCCTGTGCGGCGGTGGAAGTGACCTCGGTGTCGGTCACGGAGCTCTTTTGTTCGGTCTGCGCGTTTGCGCTGCCGCAGCCTGCGGCCAGTCCGAGAATGAGCGCTGCGCTGATTCCCAGCGCTGCCAGCTTGTTCCTATTCTTTTTCATACGGTACCATCCTTTCTGTTCCGGTTGGTTTATGATAAGGAGCGGTAGGCTCCTTCCTGCCGATTTCCGAAGGGGTGTGTTCCCCTGTCGTTGATTTCATTATACCCGGAGGGCTGAAAAACTTCTGAAAAATCCAAAAAAGTTTTTTCAGACTTTTTTCAGAACGGCCTTTATAATAATAAATGTATATGGTACAATGCAATCAACCGAAAAAAGGTGGTTTTCAATATGAACATTCTCATCGTAGAAGACGAGCGTCCCCTGGCGGAGGCGCTCAGCGAGATTTTGAAAAATGCAGGACATTTTACCGACATCGTGGGCGACGGCGTGGACGCGCTGGACTATATCAGCGGGTTTTCCTATGATCTGGTGATCCTCGATGTCATGCTGCCCCGGCTGGACGGCTTTCAGGTGGTGGCCTCCATGCGGCGGGAGGGCAACGCCACCCCGGTGCTCATGCTCACCGCCCGGGGCACCGTTCCCGACAAGGTGACCGGCCTGAACGCCGGCGCCGACGATTATATGACAAAGCCCTTTGATCCCGCCGAGCTGTTGGCGCGGGTCAACGCCATGACCCGGCGGACGGGAGCGGTCATCCTCAACACCCTATCCTTTTCCGATCTGACGCTGGAGCTGGACACCGGCATTCTCAAATGCGGGGAAAACTCCGTCCAGTTGAGCCGCAAGGAGCTGGAGGTGGCGCGGCTGCTGCTGTCCAATCCCACCATGACCCTCACCAAGGAGGCCCTCATCGTCAACGTGTGGGGCATCGAATCAGAGGCCACCGACAACAATGTGGAGGCCTATATCTCCTTCTTGCGGAAAAAGCTGAAATATCTCAAATCGGCCGTCACCATTAAGAATATCCAAAAGATCGGCTATCGGCTGGAGGTGTGACCATGCTGAAAACCTATCGCAAGCGCTTTATCCAGCTGAATATGCTGCTGGTGGGCATCGTGCTGCTGCTCACCCTCACTCTGCTGGGCATCTATCTCTATCACAACGCCTACAGCGAGCTGCGGATGACCATGGAAGCGGTGGTGCGTCCTCTGGACGCGGTGGCCGCTCTTCGGGAGGACAAGCTCTTTCCCGGGGGCTTTCACAAGGAGGGCGAGTTTCCCCAAGGGCAGCCGCCCGAGGACGGCATGCGTCCCGACGGATGGGAGCGGGACAGCGACGCCCGCAGAAGCATCAATACCGTTTTTTATGACAGTGAGACTGCGGAAATCACCCTTTTGGCCGAGATCCCGCTGGTAGAACAGGACGCCCTCTCCGATGTGGTGGCGCAGGTCACGGCTCAGGAGAGCGACTTCGGCACCCTCAAGGACTACGGTCTGATCTATTTCCGCTCGGCCGGACAGGACAAGATCGCCCTCGCCTCCACCCATTACGTCTGGGACTCCTTAAAAAATATATATCTCATTCTGGCGGCCGTATTTGCTGCGGCCATGGTGCTCTTCTGGCTGATCAGCCGCCGCATTTCCCTGCTGGCCGTCCAGCCGCTGGAGGAGGCCATGACGCGGGAAAAGCAATTTGTGGCTGACGCCTCCCACGATCTCAAGACCCCGCTGACCATCGTTCTGGCCAACACCGGCATCCTGCGGGAAAACCCCGACTCCACCGTGGCCGAGCAGGCCAAGTGGATCGACAGCACCGAGCAGGCCGTCAAGCGGATGCAGGGGCTGGTGAACGAAATGCTCACCCTCTCTCAGGCCGACGCCCAGGACACGAGCCGTCCCAGGCAGAGTGTCGACCTGTCCTCTGTTCTCACCCGGGCGGAGCTGCAGATGGAATCGCTGGCCTATGAAAAGCAGGTGGAGCTGGAATGCGATATTCCCGACGGGATCTGCGTTTCCGGCTGGCCGGATTATCTTCAGCGCATCGCCGAGGATCTGATGGAAAACGCCCTGAAATATGAGCCCTCCGGCGGCACCATCCGGGTGGGGCTGGAAAAAAACCGGCATCAGGCGATCCTCACCGTCCGCAATCTGGGCAGCGTCATCCCGCCCGAGGATCTGCCCCACGTCTTTCAGCGGTTTTACCGTTCGGACAAGGCGCGCAGCGGCAGCGGCGGCCACGGGCTGGGGCTGGCCATCGTCAAACGCATGACCGAAAGCATGGACGGCACCGTGACGGCAGAGAGCGCCGAGGGCGAGGGCACCGTGTTCCGCGTGACATTGCCGCTGGCAAAATAAGCATAGAAGAAGCGCCTGCCTCGCGGCAGGCGCTGTTTTCAGCGAAGATTCTGGAAAAATGCGCTGAGCATTTCGGAACATTCCCGTTCCAGAATGCCTTTATAAAGCTTTGGCCGATAGCCAAAGGCCTCCTCAAACAGGTTCATCACCCCGCCGCAGGCGCCGAAGGTGCGGTCGGAGGCGCCGCACACCACCGTCCCCACCCGGGCATTGAGGATGGCGCCGGCGCACATGGGACAGGGCTCCAGAGTGACGTACAGGGTGCAGTCGGTGAGGCGCCAGTCGCCGATGGCCGCCTCCGCCTGACGGATCGCCATCAGCTCGGCGTGACCGAAAACGCTTTTGTCGGTCTCCCGGCGATTATAACCCGCGCCGATCACCTTGCCCTCCCGGACGATGACGCAGCCCACCGGCACCTCGCCCAGCGCCCGGGCTTTGTCGGACTCGGCCAGCGCCATTCGCATAAATTCTTCGTGCACGCTTTACACCTTCCCTTTTTTCCGCTATAATATCCTTATCTTACAAAGGATTTGCAAGCTTTGCAAGTCATAGGAGCGAAAAAATGAACATTTATCTCTATCTGCTGATCTATTATATCCCCCCGCTGGTGGCAACCATCGTCCTGCATTTTCGCCTGAGAAAGAAATATCTGGGCGACGCCTTTGATCCCAATGTGCCCGGCGAGCGCAAAACCATGGTCAAGATCTATCTGTGGACGGCGCTGTTTATGACGCTGGCTTCGCTGGTGTGGAGCATTTTCGTCAACGGCATGATCTCCATTTTTCAGGTCGCATGAGCAGCCGGGAGGATATTCTCGCCCGGCTGGAGCTGCTGGGCATTCCCTATGAGCACTACACCCATCCCCCGGTGGCCTCTGCGGCCGACCGGTTTCCCATGGATGCGGTGTACGGCGCGCAGGTGTGCAAAAACCTGCTGGTGGCGCCCCGCAACGAGAGCGCCTATTTCCTGCTGATGCTCCCGTGGGACAAGTCCGCCGACCTCAAGGCGCTGCGGGACGCCGTGGGCACAGGCCGTCTCCAGTTTGCCCCGCAGGGTCGGCTGGGCGAGCTGTTGGAGCAAAAGCAGGGCACAGTGGGTGTGTGCGGCGTGATCCACGACCGGGAGCACCGCATCAAGGTGGTGTTTGATCTCTCCCTGCGTGGAAAGGAGCGTGTGGCCATGCACCCGGGGGTCAACACCGAAACCATCGTCATGGCCTTTTCCGATCTGGAAAAATACGTCCGCTCCTGCGGGACGGAAGTGCTGTTTTTTGACTTTCAATAGCAGATGCAGAAAGCGCCGCAAACGCGGCGCTTTTTTTATTCTCCGATATAACGCATCCGAAAGACCAGCGACGGCGGCACGGTATCGGCCGGGAGGCCGTCGGTCACGCAGATCACCGATGCCGAAAGATACTGGAAGTCGTTCCCCTTGCAGGGCGTTCCGTCCGGGTTCTCCATGGCTTGATAGATCTCCCATCCATCCAGCGTCACCGTTCCCTGGGAGCCCAGGATCAGTTTGTTTCCCACGTCCCGCTGTACCTTGTATTGGGAGGCTCCCGTCAGCACCTGGATCGAAATCAGCTTGAGCCAGGCCATATCCGGGGTGATCTGCTCCATCATCCGGATGCCCGGTGTTGCCCGCATGGTGACAGAGGTCACATAGCCGTCCGCCGTTTCGATCTGCTGATGCAGCGATTCCGCCGGGAAGGCGTAGGGGGTAAAGGCCGCCGCTTCCGGCAGGACGCCGTTCTCGTTGTAAACGATCTCGCCCGAAGCCGTCATCCGAAAGCCGCTGTACGCCCCGTTGTCATAGGTCTGAAGCATCTCGTTGCAGGCTTCCGCATACTGCTCCGGCGTCAGCCTGCCGTCATATGCCGCCGGCGGTCCGTGAATAGCGATCACGACGGAAACGGCGAGCGTTAAACCGATCACAGCGACCGTCACGGCGTCCCGCAGACCCTGCCTTTGCCCATCGCCCCGATAGGTATAGTCCAGCACGCTGTCCTCATCCCAGCGGGACTCCTGTCCCTTGTCCGCCCGACGCCACGCGAAAAAGCCGCAAATGAGGGAAATCCATGGGAGGCCCAGCCCCAGTCCTGCGAAGAGTACACCCAGCGTGCGCATAAGGGCGTCGCTGTAGCGGGGCTTGTCCTCCCCGTCGGTCAGCCGCAGACCCATCAGCCATTTTCCCGGCGTCCAGCCCCAGAGGGTCAGCATCACCGGCTCCAGCGCCGCAACCAGAAAGAGCACCGCGATGGCACCGTAGACGCTCCAGCCCCACGTCGTAAAGGGCAGGCGCAAAACATAGGTGCTGAACAGCACCCAGATCAGGCCGCAGATCCCATGATCCAGCGTTCTGGCGAAATAGCGCCGCCAATAATGCCCTGCTGCAGGGTTGTATCCGGGCTTTTCCGCCGGAATCGCCTGTCGGGCGGCGGGCGGGAGCTGCATTGCGTACCGTTCCGGCTGTAAAGTTGTATAGCTTGATCCGTCCTGATACAGCTGTCCGCAGATCTCTGCGGCATGGGCGGTCTCAGTCTGTCTTGCCCGCAGCGTCTCCCATTGCTGGCGGGCCGCGAGGCTGAGGGGGATCTCGCCGCTCTGCACCCGCCGGATGGTATCGAGAGGCAGCTCCAGCCGCCGGAGAAAAGCGATCTTCTCCAGTGTGAGGGCATCCTCCTCGGAATAGTCCCGATAGCCGTTGCTTTTCCGGGCGGGGCGAAGCAGACCCTCTTTTTCATAAAACCGGATGCTGGCACGAGGCAGCCCGGTGCGAGCTTCCAATTCCTTGACGTTCATTTTCTCCCTCCTTTGCGCGAAAGTATAAGGGATAAAGCAGGTTTACAGTCAAGGGGTTTTTCTCATTTTTTCGGTTTTTTTCGCGGAGCGCGGCGGGAAACCGGCTTTTTCCGCACGGAAAAGCCAAAGGTGCCCAGTCTTTTTCCCAGTCCGAAATAGGCGCCGTGGGCATAGGCCAGCAGGTTGCAGCGCTCGATGTGAAGGGCGCCCTTTTCGTCCACATACCGCTCGTCCACATTGACCCCCACGATCTCCGCGAGAAACATATCGTGACTGCCCAGGGGGACAATCTCTTTTACTTTACACTCCAGAGAAATCGGGCATTGGGCGATGGCCGGGGCGTTCACGAAATGGCAGGGCTCGGCTGTCAGGCCGCAGGCGGCCAGCTTGTCCATGTCCCGCCCCGAGCGGACGCCGCAAAAGTCGGTTGCCCGGGCGATTTCTTCGGTGGGCAGATTGATGACGAACTCCCCCGCCTCCCGGATGATGCCGTGGGAATAGCGGCTGGGGCGGATGGAAACATAGGTCATGGGCGGCTCGGAGCAGACGATGCCCGTCCACGCCGCCGTCATTGCGTTGGGCTTGTCCACCGTGCCGCAGCTCACCAGCACGGGAGGATTGGGCGCCAGCAGCGTCCCCGGCTTCCATTGCAGTTTTGCCATATCCATTCTCCTTTTTGATGTAACGATCTGCAGAATAAAAAATCAGGCGAAAAGCCCGGTGCATCGGGTTTTCCGCCAAAAAACAATCGCCCTGTCGGGTAGAACGCGGAGGTGTTAAATAACCCGCGAAGCAGGTGGGCAAGCTGCCGCTCCTTTTGCCGGCTCCCAGCGTCTGCGTAGGCGCAGGAGGTCTGCCAACGGGGAGCGGACTCCGCAATCCCTTATAACACAGTGTAGGTTAAATAAGAATACTCCGCGTCCCGCCCGACAGGGCGAGACCATGCGCATTATTGCTCTTCCTCGTCGTCCTCAAAGGTCTCTTCCAGACGTTCGGAAAAGATCTGGAACATCTCGTCTTCTTCGTCCTCATCGTCCAGCGTGACCAGCATTTCTTCGCCGTCGGGCTGAACCTCTACCTTGAGGATCACCAGCTCGTACGCGTCGTCGAGAGACATATTTGCCGGAAGAAAGGCCATATAGGTCTCGTCGTTATATTCCACGGTGTCCAGATGCTCCAGCTCGATCTCCTTGCCCTCGTCATCCACCAGCGTGATAAAATCGTTGCCGTATTCGCTTTTCATGTTTTTCGCCTCCCCGGCCGTCCCTGGATTTGTGATTTTATTATAACCGATCTTGAGACGAATTGCAACGCTCTTTTGTCGAAATGCCGATTTTTCCATTTTTTCCAATTCGTCTTTTTGTGCGGAAAAATCACTTGACAACCGCAATGGTCTCTGGTATACTATCTACGCAAAAGAAAGCAGGACTGCCGTCCTCACCTCCATGTGTTAAGAAGAGGTCAACAATTCCGTGACAGACCGGGTCGGTCTGCGCGTTTGTTCGGACGGCTGTTTTGCCGCCCGTTTTTGATTTTTTAGGAGGTGTTCAAACATTAGCACTCTGGAGCATCAGATCAACGAAGAGATCCGTGATAAGGAAGTCCGACTGATCGACAGCGACGGCACGCAAATGGGCATCGTCCCCATCCGTCAGGCCATGGATGTGGCCGTGGAGCGGGGTCTGGATCTGGTCAAGATCGCGCCCAAGGCCGAACCGCCCGTCTGCCGGGTGATGGACTACGGCAAGTTCCGGTTTGAGCAGGCCAAAAAGGACAAGGAAGCCCGCAAAAACCAGAAAACCGTGGACATCAAGGAAGTCCGCCTTTCCGCCAAAATCGACGTTCACGATTTCGAGGTCCGCGTGAAAGCCGCGGAAAAGTTTCTGAAGTCCGGCGACAAGGTCAAGGCCAGCATCCGTTTTCGCGGACGCGAGATGGCGCACACCGACATCGGTCTTGGCGTGATGCAGCGCTTCGCAGAGGCCTGCGCCGAGTTTGGCTCGGTGGAGAAGGCCGCCAAGCTGGAGGGCCGCCAAATGCTGATGTTTCTCGCCCCCAAAAAATAAAAAGTTTATCACAAAGCATCTTTGCTTTTAGGAAGGAGCAGCAACCATGCCGAAAATCAAAACCCATTCCGGCGCCAAAAAGCGTGTCGCTGTCACCAAGACCGGTAAGGTCAAGCTGAACAGCATGAACAGACGTCACGACATCAAGGGCTGTAAATCTACCAAGCGGAAACGCCATCTGCGCAAAGCCTTCTACGCCGGCAGCACTCTCGCTCCGACGCTGAAGCGTCTGGTCCCGTACAAATAATCCGGAGTCAGAAGGAGGAAGTTAAACAATGGCAAGAGTCAAGGGCGCGATGATGACGCGCAAAAGAAGAAAAAAGATCATTAAGCTGGCGAAGGGTTACTGGGGCAACAAAAAGAACCACTTTAAGGTAGCCAACGAGCAGGTGATGAAGTCCCTGCGTTACGCCTATGTGGGCCGCAAGCTGAAAAAGCGTGATTTCCGCCGTCTGTGGATCTCCCGCATCAACGCTGCCTGCAAGCTGAACGGCATCAACTACAGCCGTTTCATGAACGGGCTGAAGAAGGCCGGTATCGAGCTCAACCGCAAGATGCTGGCTGAGCTGGCTGTCTCTGACGCCGCCGCTTTCACCGCTCTGGTGGAAAAGGCCAAGGCCGCTCTGTAAGATAGATCTTTGAACCCCGCTGCATATGCAGCGGGGTTTCTTTCTCTCTATTTTTAACGATAATCGTTAAAAAATACTTGACAAACATAATAATCCATGCTATGCTGGAGCCATCCAAGAAAGCGGAGGATGCTGACATGATGCACAAAAACACAGAAAACCACCCTGCGGAGAAAAAGGAGTTTATGAAGCGCATCGCCCTTCCCTTTGGGGCGGCACTGTTTTTGACAGGGTTTTATTCCATCGCGGGGGTGATCTCCCTCTTTCGCCCGGATATCCCCTACGGTGCGGGAAGCGCATTCTGGATCAAGGCCGCGCCGAGGCTCGTCTTTCTCGCCTCCATGCTGTGCGCCTTTGCGGCGCTGATCAAGGCGGCGCTGGACTCCCGTCCCTTTTCCAGAACGCTGACCGTCTGCATGAAGATCATCTCCGTCCTGTATCTCGCCCTCTCCTTCGGGCTGCCCCGCATCCCCGGCTACAGCACGGATTTTCAGGTCTTTGGCGGCACCAAGGGCACCCTGTTTGACGGGATCTATCTGATGGTGGGCGTGTTGCTCTGGCTGCTGGCCGCCGTGCTTCAGGTGGGCTTTGAGCAGCAGGACGACCTGGATCACACGCTGTAAAGAGGTGGAGTATGATCGTTTTGCGTCTCGACCGGGTGATGGCCGACCGGAAGATGTCCCTCAATCAGCTGGCGGCTCAGGTGGGCATCTCCAACGTCAATCTTTCCAACATCAAAACCGGAAAGATCAGCGCCATCCGCTTTTCCACGCTCAATGCCATTTGCCGCGTGCTGGATTGCCAGCCGGGGGATATTCTGGAATATCGCCCGGAGGAAGAATAGAAAAAGCGCCCGCAGCTGCGGGCGCTTTTTTGTAAGTATGTCGGAAATTATTTGTCCTCTTCCACGACGACGGGAGCGTCGGGAGCGTTCTTTTTGACGGACTCGATGCCGTTCATGCAGGACGCCAGAGCCTTATAGCCCTCGCTGACGGCGATGATCTGGCCATTGGTGGCCTTCAGGCGGAAGCGGAACTCGCCGGCCTTGTCGGTATAGACCTCGAACTTGGGGTGCTTTTCCACCTTGTAGCCCTCGACGGTCTGATTCTCCACGGGGGCGATAGGGGCGTTGCGGCGGACGGACTCGATGCCGTTTTTGCAGGACGCGTCGGAATTGTAAACCTCAGAAGTGGCGATGATCTCGCCGTTGCCGGCCTTCAGATTGAACTTGACGCCGGACTTGGTGTGCTTCATAACAAATTTACCCATAAAACAAACCTCCTGTACTTTTCACTGCAAGCGGATTTTATAGTTTTATTATAGGATAGTTTTCAGGCAGAATCAAGCGGAATTTTTTGATTTCTGCGGAAAAATGTCATTTTTTGCCCCTGCCGCACTTCTCTTTTCCCGCATCCCATGGTATACTGAGGAAAAATCACTCCACAGGAGGATGAAAAATGCTGTTTCTCTGTTATCCAAAATGCACCACCTGCCAGAAGGCAAAGGCCTTTTTGGAGGAAGCGGGCGTGAAATACGACCTGCGGGACATCAAGCTGGAAAACCCCACCGAGGCCGAGCTGCGGGAATGGCACGCAAAAAGCGGTCTGCCCCTCAAGCGGTTTTTCAACACCAGCGGACTGCAGTACAAGGCGCTGGAGCTGAGCAAGCGCCTGCCCTCCATGACCGAGGACGAGCAGTTTGCCCTGCTGTCCACCGACGGAATGCTGGTCAAGCGCCCCATTCTTGTGGGCGACGGCTTTGTGCTCACCGGCTTTCGCCAGCCGGAGTGGGAAGCCGCGCTGGGGCGGAAATAAAGACACCTGCTCGGTCGCCTTCACCGGAATCGCAGAAAAGCTGCTGCTTTACAGAGTAAAGAAAATCGCCGCTGTGCGGCGATTTTTTCTTATTTGCAGTACGCTTCGATGGCAAGGGCGGCAAAGTGGGCGGTGCCCTCCCCTCCGGCGGCGTCGATGTTTTGGGTGAACGCTCCTCCGGCGTCGTACATTTTGCCAAGGCCGGACAAAATCTCCTTGGTACAGGTGTACATATGCTCGGAGATATAGTCCTGCAGCGCCTTTACGGTTTCCTGCGCCGGCTCCCCGGCGGGGTCGGTGCCCCGCAGCGTGCCGAAGCGGACGAAAAAACCCATGATATCCCGGGCGGTATCGGCCTGCTGTCCGGGCTGCTGCCCTTTGCTCTTTTGCTCATACTCCTGCCACGC
>CADBTM010000064.1 GCA_902797555.1 Oscillospiraceae bacterium | reverse complement strand
TTGTCTTCGTACATGGTCGTTACCTCTCTTTTCCGCGTTGCGGTGATAGTTATATGCGAACAGGTCTTACCTGCTGTCGCCTTGGGATAGATATTGTGCCAGCTTCCTCCTGATCCGCTGGATGGCGTTTCCCACAGATTTCTCCGTGCAGCCCAGCGTTCCTGCGATCTCCCGCACGGTACACCCCGCCAGATAGGGGCTCAGGACCGAAGCCTCAAAAGCAGACAGCAGACCGTTTAGGGCAGCTTGGATCTCTTTTTCGGTTTCGTTTGCCAGACATTGTGTTTCGGGGTCGGGAGCTTCCTGCATGATAAAGCCCAGCTTGGAAAGCGCCTCCTCCTCCCGTTGAGAAAGCCGCGCCGAGCGGCGCACCGCATCGTACAGCTGCCGACGGATGCACAGGGTGGCAAAGGCTTCAAAGCTGTCGTTCTTCCCGGGATCGTATGCGCGCACCGCCTTGAGAAGACCGATCATCCCCTCCTGATAGAGGTCGTCCTCATCGCCCCCGTGCAAATAAAACTGCCGTGCCAAACGGAAAACCAATCTGGAATATTCCGCCAGCGAGGCATCCTCCGACGAGGCCAGAGGTGGGATTTCACGGTTGGGCTCGCTTCTCACAGACGCTCCTTTTTAACTGGAAAAAATTCGATGCATGCTCTTAGATGCAGTATATCCCTTTTGCACAGCAATTGTCAAGCACAAAGATCATTTTTGTTGAGATTGTCGGTTTTTTTTCGCAAAATTCGGTTATTTCAGCAATTCGTCCGGGTCAATGGAGGGCTCTTCCTTGATGGTGGACAAAATCAGGATGGTTCGGGTGTTCTGCACGCCGGGGATCGACTTGACCATATTGAGCAGCCGTTCCAAACTTTGTGTATTGCCAGTGACAATGCGCAGCATAAAATCAAAATCGCCCGTGATGTAATAGCATCCCAGAATCTCCCTGCTTTCCCGGATCACAGACTGGAAATTATCCACATATTTGGGATGCTCCAGACTCACCGACAAAAAGGCGTTGACATCCTTGCCCGCCTTGGCGCTGTCGATGATGGTGGTGTGCCGCCCGATCAGACCGGAGCTTTCCAGCTTGCGGATGCGCTCGATGACGGCGGACACAGACATGCCCACCTTTTCACTGATAACGCTGGCGTTTTCCCGGGCGTTGTTGCGCAGGCATTTCAAGATTTTCACGTCGATATCGTCCATATGGGATCCCCTCTTTCGGTTATTCAAAAACAGTATATCCGCATTGCCGAAAAATTTCAAGAAAAATCGGCTTTTCCTGAAAAATATTTTTTCTTTGTTAGATTCTTATCAAAAAAACCGATTATTTCCCACAAACAAAAAAACAGCGAAGGAGAAAACCCTCCTTCGCTATCTTATTGGTTTTATTCCTGACCTTCCGGCTTTTTCCCGGAGTGACGGCTGCGGTTTCTCCGCCGTCCGCCGGAAGACTTTTTCCCGGCGCCGCCGTTGGACGAGGCAGGGGCGCTGCCCATTCCCTCGGGTGCGACGATGACCTTGCGGTTGGGCTCGGTGCCCACCGAATAGGTGGTGACGCCCTCCACGTCCTGCAAGGCCGCGTGGATGGTGCGGCGCTCATGGGGATTCATGGGCTCCAGCGCCACCGGCTTGCGGTATTTCAACGCCTTCTGAGCGGTCTTGTTGGCCAGCCCGATCAGGCTCTCTTCCCGCTTTTTCCGATAGTTCTCGGTGTCCACCGTCACGCGCCACCGCTCTTCTTCCTTGCGGTTCACCACGATGTTGGTCAGATACTGGATGGCGTCCAGCGTGTCGCCGTGATGGCCGATCACCTGATTCATGTTGTCGCCGGTGAGCTCCAGCGTCACGGCGCGCTCTTCCTCATTCTCGCTGGCGTGGATCTCCGCCGGAGTGCCGAACCGCTCCAGCAGGCCGTTCAAAAACTCGGTAGCTCTCTCGGTGGGGGTGGGCTCATCCTGATAGGACACCCGCACGATGGCGGGCTGTTTGCCCAGACCGAGAAATCCGGATTTTGCTTCCTGAAGCACCTCCACCGAGACCTCGTCCCGGCTCAGCCCCAGCTGCTGCAGGGCGTTTTCTACCGCCGCCTCGCGGCTGTCGCCCTTTACGTCGATGTATTTCATGTGTTTGCCCTTTCTTTCTTACTGCAGCTTTTCCTGCTCCTGCTTTTTCTGGAACCACTTGGTCAGCAAAAACTCCTGCAGGGCGGAAAGTACATTATTGGAGATCCAGTAGATGCCCAGCGCGTTGGGCAGCATAAAGGCAAAGAACAGGGACATCAGCGGCATCATCATCATCATGGTGTTGGCGGTGCCCTGCGTCTGCGCGTTCTGGTTGGGGTTCAGCTTTTGCTGCACCATGGAAAACAGATAGGCGGAAACGCCCGACAGCAGGGGAATGATCCACAGTGCAGAGGGTGCGCGGAAGTTGGCCGTCTGGCTCAGATCGATGGGTCCCAGCTGAAAGCTGACGCGCATCAGCTTGTCCGACACGTCGGCCACCTTTTCAAAGTTGTTGTAGATCAGGCCGGCCAGACCGATCTGCGAGCTGTAGGTGGTCATTTCAAAGCCCAGACGGGTGGCGATCTCGGTGATCTGAGCGGCAGTGAGCTGCATGAAATAGGTCAGCGGCTGGATGACCACGCCGTACAGACCGATCATGATGGGCAGGGTGATCAGCGAAGTGCCGCAGCCCGCCATGGGGGAAACGCCCTCTTTTTCATAGAGGTTCTGCAGCTCCTCCTGCATTCTCCGCTGATCCTTGGCATAGGTCTTTTGGATCTGCTGGATCTTGGGGTTGATGCGCTGCATCTCCAGCATCGACTTCTTCTGCTTGATGCTCAGCGGCAGCATGAGCACCTTCACCAGAAGTGCGAAAAGGAAGATGGCCACAGCATAGTTCCCCACGAACTGGTAGATCAATCTCATCACATACCCGAAGGGTGTGGAGAAGATCCTGTAGAGAAACTGATACATGCAAGTTCTCCTTACTTTTCTTTTTTTCGGAACAAATGAATTTCCTCCGGCACCGGATCAAAGCCTCCCTTGCACAGGGGGTTGCATCGCAGGATCCGCCAGAGTGCCAGCGCACCGCCGCACAGGGCGCCATGGCGCTGGATGGCCTCCGCCGCATATTCCGAACAGGTAGGGGTAAAGCGGCAGGTCGGCCCCCCCTTCATGGGGGAAAGGTTTTTCTGATAAAACCGGATGAGCGCAATAAGCAGCCGCCTCATACTTCCTCCTCCAGCAGTCCCAGCTGACCGCACAGGCGAAGAAAGTCGCTTTGCAGCATTTCAAAGGGCGCTCCCAGCGCAGCCCTCCGCCCCACGATGACGATGTCAAATCCGCTTTTCAGGCGGGTCTCGTTCAGGCGATAGGTCTCGCGCAGCCGGCGGCGGATGCGGTTTCGCTCCGCGGCGCAGCCCAGCTTTACCGAAACGGTGAAGCCCAGGTGGTTCACCGCTTGCTCCCGGTGCTTTCGACAATACAGCACCATCGTTTTGCACGTCGCCGTCTTCCCTCTGGTATAGAGGACGCGGAAGACGCGGTTTTCTTTGATGGATAGGGTCTTTTCCATGATGTTGCTCACCCGTTCTCCTCTTCTAAAATATAAGACCGCAGGATCCTGCGGTCTTAATCTTAGAATCCATCAGGCGGAGAGGCGGGCTCTGCCCTTCGCGCGGCGGCGAGCCAGGACCTTGCGGCCGTTGCGGGTCTTCATGCGTTTCATAAAGCCGTGCTCTTTCTGACGCTGACGCTTTTTGGGCTGATAGGTACGAAGCATATTCCACACCTCCTGATTCAAGCTGTTATTGACACCGATATGGGTTCGAGCCTTCAAGCCCATACCGGTGACGATAACGCACCATGTATTATATAAGATTTTTGCCCTCCGTGTCAACTGTTTTTCAAAGTTTTCCGCTTTTTTATTCTCTTTTTTTAGTTGAAGCCTGTAATTTTTTATGGTATAGTGACGGTAACGGCGCCCCACCCACTCCCGTTTTTTCCCGCGGCGCCCCCTCTCCTGCTGGGAAAGGAGCCTTATGAACTGTATCTTCACCGGTCACCGGCAGCTTCCGGACGACCCTTCCCCCCTGCGCCGCGCTCTGGCCGAGGAGATCGCGCGGCAGCGCGCCGCCGGGGTCACCGACTTTTTGGACGGCGGCGCCGCAGGCTTTGACCTCCTTGCCGCCGAGGCGGTGCTCGAGGCAAAGGCCGACGATCCCGCCATCTCCCTGTGGATGATCCTTCCCTACGAGGGGCAGGATCACTATTACTCCGCCCCCGACAAGGCGCGCTACCGCGCCATCCTTCAGCGGGCGGACAAGGTACGCTATGTGGCGGCCCACTATTACACCGGCTGCCTCCTCGCCCGGGATCGGGTGCTGGCCGAGGCCGCCCACGTCTGTGTCTGTTATCTCACCGCGTCCTCCGGCGGCACGGCCTACACCGTTCGTCAGTGCGCCGCCCGGGACGTGCCCATCGTCAATCTGGCCGATTTGCTCTGAGTGCGGAGGTATCCATGGCCAATTCATCCAAACCGAAAAACAAGATCATCGCCAAGGGCAAAAAAGGCATCCTCAACGTGATCTTCAGCCGCTCCGGCGTGGTGCTGATTTTGCTGCTGCTGCAGATCGGCGCCCTTCTGGCCATCTATCTGCGCTTCGGCAACTACTGGCCCCACTTTTACGGTGCCATGGAGGTGCTGAGCATCGTCATGGCCATCTATCTCATCAACACCGATGCTGCCGCCTACTACAAATCCACTTGGCTGGTCTTTCTGCTCATCGCGCCGGTGGCCGCCGTGCCCCTCTACTTTTATCTCAATCTGGACGTGGGGCACCGCACCCTGCTCAGCCGTCTCCGCCGGGTCAGCCGGGAAAGCGCCTCTGCCATCCCCCTCACCGGCGCGGAAAAGCGGCTCGCCGCCTCCAGCCCCGCCGACTACAGCCTCAGCTGCTATCTCCGCCGGGTGGACGGATATCCCACCTATCAAAACTCCGGCGTCCGCTATTATCCCTCCGGCGAGACCTTTTTTGCCTCCTTTCTCGACGATCTTCGTCAGGCAAAGTCCTTTATCTTTATGGAATTCTTCATCATCCAGCCCGGCGAGATGTGGGACGCCGTGGTGGATGTTCTGGCGGAAAAGGCCGACCGGGGCGTGGACGTGCGCCTGATCTTTGACGGCACCTGCGAGATCTTCCGCGTCCCGTTGGACTATGCCGCCGGTCTGCGGGCGCGCAACATCCAGACCCACGTGTTTGCCCCCATCCGCCCCTTTGTCTCCACCCACTACAACTATCGGGATCACCGGAAGATCGCCGTCATCGACGGACGGGTGGCCTATACCGGCGGGGTCAATTTCGCCGATGAATACATCAACCGCATCCATCCCTTCGGCCAGTGGAAGGACTCTGCCCTGCGCCTCACCGGCGAAGCGGTGCGCACCTTTACCCTGCTCTTCCTGCAAACGTGGCAGATCGACCAGAAGGAGCTCAATTTCGAGCCCTATCTCTCCACCTTTTATCCCGACACCGAGGCCCGGGGCTATGTCATCCCTTACGGCGACCATCCTCTGGACGACGAGCTGCTGGGCGAGCAGGTCTATCTCCACATCCTCAATACCGCCACCCGCTATGTCCACATCATGTCTCCCTATCTGATTCTGGACAGCGAAATGGAGACCGCCCTCAAGTTTGCCGCAAAGCGGGGAGTGGACGTCACCATCCTCATGCCCGCCATCCCCGACAAAAAAATTCCTTTTGCCCTTGCAAAGGGGCACTACCCCGCCCTCATCGCCGCGGGCGTAAAGATCTATTCCTACACCCCCGGCTTTCTCCACGCAAAATCCTTTGTCAGCGACGATTGCCGCGCGGTGGTGGGCTCCATCAATCTGGACTATCGCTCCCTGTGCCATCATTTTGAGGTGGCGGCCTATCTCTACGACTGCCCCGCCGTGGCCGATGTGGAGCGGGATTTCCAACAGACCCTGCGCCAGTGCCGGCAGATCACCCGGCACGATGCTGCCCATCCCGGCGCCTTTTATTGGCTGATGGGCAAGCTGATGAAGGTTTTCGCCCCGCTGATGTAAGCATGATAAAAGAACGCCGCGCGTCCGCGCGGCGTTCTTCTTTATTTCTTAATCTTTTCCCAATACTCTTTGGCCGCCTGCTCGGTTTTGTTATCGCCGTATTCGTAATACTTCGCGTCCTTGAGCTCGTCGGGCAGATATTGCTGCTTTACCCAGTGTCCCGGATAATCGTGGGGATACAGATAGCCCTGCTCCCGCTCAAACCCTGCGCCGTCGGCGTGGACGTTCTGCAGCTCCCGCGGCACCGTTCGCGCCTTGCCCGCCCGCACGTCGGCACGCGCCCGGCTGATGGCCGTCATGGCGGTATTGGACTTTGGCCATGTGGCCAGCAGGATGACCGCCTCGCTCAGCGGGAGCTGCGCCTCGGGCAGACCCAGCTGAAGCGCGCTGTCCACACAGGCTTTGATGATGGGCACCGCCATGGGATAGGCAAGGCCGATGTCCTCGCTGGCCGAACACAGAATCCGCCTGCAGGCGCCGATCAGGTCGCCCGCCTCCAAAAGCCGCGCCAGATAATGCACCGCTGCGTCGGGATCCGAGCCCCGCATGGATTTCATCAAAGCGGAAACAATGTCAAAATGGGCGTCCCCGTCCCGGTCATATCGGTTGGAGGACTTTTGGGTGATCGACTGGGCGTCGGCCAGCGTCACCTTCATGCAGTCTTCCTCCACCCGCGAGCCGGCGCACAAAAGCTCCACCGCGTTGATCCCCTTGCGCACGTCGCCGCCGCAGGCCACCGCGATGTGATCCACCACGCCCTCCTCCAGCTCGATGCGCACATGCTTTTCCTTTGCGGACAGACGGAACGCCCGACGCACGGCCGGCTTGACGTCCTCTGGGGTCACCGGCTTGAATTCAAAGATCGTGCTTCGGGACAGAATGGCGTTGTATACGTAAAAATAGGGGTTTTCCGTGGTGGATGCGATGAGGGTGATCTTGCCGCTCTCGATAAACTCCAGCAGGCTCTGCTGCTGTTTTTTGTTGAAATACTGGATCTCGTCCAGATAGAGCAAAACTCCCTCGGGTGCCAGCAGGGTGTCCAGCTGGGCGGTGACCGCCTTGATGTCGGCGGTAGAGGCAGTGGTGGCGTTGAGCTTGACCAGCTGGCGGCTTGTCTTGTTGGCGATGATCTGCGCCAGCGTGGTTTTGCCGATGCCCGACGGACCGTAAAAAATCATGTTGGGCACGTTTCCGCTTTCGATGATCCGCCGCAAAAGGCCGCCCTCTCCGATGATGTGCTGCTGCCCCACCATCTCGTCCAGCTCTTTCGGCCGGATCTTGTCGGCTAACGGTTGGTACATACTGTCTCCCTTATTTGTGCTTCTGCTGCTTCATCCAGATGTCCATGATCACCTTGTGGGGGAGCAGCTTGGTCATCAGCACCTGCATCTTCACGCCAAAGCCGGGCACGCAGACGTCCTTGCCCTTGGCGCTGTCCTTCATGGCCACCCTCACCACCTCCTCGGCGGTGAAGAGCTTATTATAATAGGTGACCGCCGTTTTGGAGGTCTGCCACGCATGATCGAAAAACTCGGTCTTCACCCATCCGGGACAAAAGGCCATCACCTTGATGTTCCGGGGCTGGAGCTCTACGTTGAGGCTGCGGGCATAGCTGAGCACAAAGGCCTTGGTTGCCCCGTAAATGCTGATATACGGCACCGGCTGAAAGGCCGACAACGAATCCACCTGCACGATATGGCTGCCCTCGTGCATATAGGGCAGGGTGAGCGCCGTCATGTGCACCATGGATTTGCAGTTGAGCTCGATCATGTTCAGGCTGTCCTCCAGAGGGATCTCGTCATAGCGGCCGAACTTGCCGAAGCCGCTGGCGTTCACCAGAAAGACCACGTTGGGGTTTTTGCGCTCCAGCTCGGCCTGATATTTCTCATAGCTCTCTTCCTTCATCAGATCCAGCGGCAGGATGTGCAGCGGAACGCTGACCTCGGTGGCCAGCTCGGCCAGACGCTCTTCTCTCCGGGCGATCACCCAGATCTCGTCCACGTCGCCCCGCTGGGCGGTCATCCTGACAAACTCGCGCCCCATGCCGGAGGAGGCGCCCGAAATAATGGCAGTACGCATATGCTTCCCTCTCGATCCATTTGGTTTTTCTTTATTCTACCACAACTTTTTCCCGGTTTCCATTCCTTTTCCAAAACAACCGTGTTTTCCCAAGGTTTTGTCAGTTTTCCACCACAAACGCAACGAAAATTTGTGCAAAAAGCACCCGAACAAATGTTTGCATTTCTCGAACATCCGTGCTATACTGTTGTCAAAGAAATCGAACAAGCGTTTGTTTTTTGTGGAGGTGTTCCCGATGAAAAAGCACGGAAAGCGTATGGAAGTTTTGGGCGGAGCCGCTCTCTTTGTGGTGGCCATGGCCTCCGACAGCGGCAATCTCAGCCTTGCGGCCACCGTTTTGCTGGGCCTTTTGTGCATCTCCTGCATGCTGGTGGGCGAGATGTTCACCCATCCCCGGAAAAAGCGCGTCCGCCGTCCCGCTCCCGCTGTCACCGCCATCCCCGCCATGAGGCAGGTCTCGTCCTTCCGTCAGGCCGCATAGCTTTTCTTCAGATACAACAGCGCCGCTGTCCTTTGGGCAGCGGCGCATTTTTTACAGTTCCTTCGTATACAGGCGATCCACGCCGCCTCCGTAATTGACGATGTCCTTTACATAGCGATAGCCGTATTTTTCATACAACCCCACATGCTCGGTGGGAATATAGCTTCTCCCAAAGCCCAGTCCCCGGATATACCGGTTTGCGCAGTCGATGAGCGTCCCGCTGATGCGCCTTCCCCGATATTCCTCGCTGACAAACAGG
Source organism: Oscillospiraceae bacterium (assembly GCA_902797555.1). GTDB lineage: Bacteria > Bacillota > Clostridia > Oscillospirales > Butyricicoccaceae > UBA4644. The sequence goes on along the minus strand of CADBTM010000064.1, from coordinate 10,713 downwards.
GTGGACACCCAGGGAAAGATCTCGGGCAAAGGATAATAGTCGGTTTTGCCTACGGTCACCATCCCCACGATACGCTCGCCGTCCATGGCGACAAAGGGGCTCTCCCAGTCCTCAAACTCCCAGTTGCGGATCACCCGCACCGTGTGCTCCTTTACCTCTTCCCACGAAAAGCCCTCCACAAACTGCAGCAGCTTTTCTGCCAAAGGGGTGCCGGGCTCCACCTTTTCCGTCCGGATGGCCGCTTCTTTTCGTCCCTGCGGCTCTCCGTCTCTGTCAAAGATTCTGAATCGTCTCATTCCGCCCTCCTTGCGCTTACACTGTCACGCCCTTGTCCTTCAGCTTGTTTATCAGACACTGGCAGCGCTTTGTGCCGATATAGCCCCGGTCACCGCAGATGGGGCAGTCGGGCACGTCCCGCAGCCAGTTTTCCGGCTTGCCCTGCTCCCGCAGGATCTCCCCCTGACGGGCGATATAGCTCTGATAGGCGCTTTCCAGCTGCGCCTTTTCCGCGCCGCTCGACCGCGCCATGCGGGAGGCGCACAGACGCATATCGCTCTCGTTGGAGGCAAAGTCGGGCGACGTTTCCCGCAGGTGCCTTCTCCGGTTTTCCAGCTCCAGCGCACGGTTCTGCCGCCGTTCCTGCATCTGACGCAGGATGGTGGCCTCCAGACTCTCGGCCTTTTGTCTGTCCTCCTGGGTGCGGTCCGTTCTGCGCTCCTGCCGCGCCTGCTCGGGGGTGCGGATGCCCTTTTCGTGCCACGAGGTGAGGATCTTGTCCAGATACGGCCAGCTCAGCCGATGGGCGCCCAGCAGGGTCTTGTCATAGGCCGCCCGCAAAAGCTCGTCGCTGATGCCCATTTTCTCCCACCGGTCGATATACTTCTGCTCGCTTTCTCCGGGTCGTCTGTCCCGGATGCCCAGCACGGCCAGCACTCTCGCCTCCCGGTTGGAGCGCTCCTTCATCTGCTCCAGATAGGCCGCCGCTTTTTCATAGTCGGTCAGTCCCAGATCGTACCACCGATAGGCCAGCCGTTCCACCTCCCGTGCGGAGAGACGATCCCTGCGGACGCATTCGCCCACCAGCAAAATCATCACGTCGGGAGGCAGATTGAGGGTCTCGTGGACACTGAGCAGAGTCTCCATCTCCCGCCGGTTGAGAATACGCCCGGCATTGGCCTCAAAAAAGCTGCAGATCCCCCCAAAGGTGGGGTCGTTGGTACGGGCGCGCTCCAGCTCCTCCGGGTGATAGCTGACCTCCCCCTTTGCGGGAGGGAGCGTCCGGTGGGCGGCCAGCCCGTACACCAGCAGCAGCTCGGATGCCTTATGCGCCTCCTCAGAGGCGAATCCCAGTGCCCGGCAGGCCTCCTCCAGCGTGCAGCCCCGCTCCTGCGCGGCGGCATAGGCATACAGCAGCGCCGCCTGCGGATCCCTCAGACCCGCCAGCACTGCCATGGCCTCTTTGCCCTCCTTGACGATGAGCAGCCGTTGTTCGTCCACGTTCTTCCCCTCCTTGGTCTTTCTGCCCTATAGTATAGCAAAAATAATTCTTCCCGTAAAGCAAAAAGGGGATAGAATTTTCTCCGCTTCTCTGTTATACTGTATGTATCAAATAACATGCCGCCGGATCCGGAAGCTCGCGGCACGGATGCAATATTATATATGGGGGTATACGCACTATGATCACTCACGGCACCAAGCTCAAAATTTTCGCCGGCAATTCTCATCCCGCCCTGGCAAAAAAGATCGCTGACAATCTGGGTCTGCCTCTGGGCGACTGCGTGGTAAAGCAGTTTTCCGACGGTGAAATCTCTGTTTCCATCAACGAGACCGTCCGCGGCTGCGACGTCTTCGTGGTTCAGTCCACCTGCTATCCCGTCAACGACAACTTCATGGAGCTGCTCATTATGATCGACGCCTTCCGCCGCGCTTCCGCCGGACGGATCACCGCCGTCATGCCCTATTTCGGCTATGCCCGTCAGGATCGCAAGGCCAAGCCCCGCGATCCCATCTCTGCAAAGCTGTGCGCCGAGATGCTGGAGGCTGCCGGAGCCAACCGTGTGCTGACCATGGATCTCCATGCCAGCCAGATCCAAGGCTTCTTCAACATCCCTCTGGACAATCTGGTGGGCACCAAGATCCTCTCCCAGTATTTCTACGATCAGATTGGCGCCAACAACCCCGACTATGTGGTGGTCTCTCCCGATCTGGGTTCCGTGACCCGCGCCCGCAAGTTTACCGACAAGCTGGATCTGCCCATGGCCATCGTGGACAAGCGCCGTCCCAAGCCCAACGTGTCTGAGGTGATGAACATCATCGGCGACGTCAAGGACAAGAAGGTCATTCTGGTGGACGATATAGTGGACACCGCCGGCACTCTGTGCCACGGCGCCGAAGCCCTTATCACCCGCGGCGGCGCGAAAGAGGTCGTCGCCTGCGCCACCCACGGCGTGCTGTCCGGTCCCGCCATCGAGCGTCTGCAGAACAGCGTCATCAAAAAGCTGGTTCTTCTGGACACCATCCCCGTTGAGGGCGAAAAGGCCATCGACAAGATCGAGACCCTGTCCGTGGCCAACCTGTTCTCCGAGGCCATCCGCCGCATCTTCGGCGAGGAGGCCATGTCCGATCTGTACAACTGATCCTCCATGTTTCGCCGTAAAAAGGTCTCCGAACCCCAGACCGTGGATTATATCGTCTGCGGTCTGGGCAATCCGGGCAGCAAATACGAGATGACCCGCCACAACGTGGGCTTTTGCGCCGTTGATCTTCTGGCGGAAAGGGTGGGTCTGGGACGGCTGAAAAACGCCAAGCACAAGGCGGTTTACGGCATCTGCACCGTTGGCGGGAAAAACGTCCTGCTGATGAAGCCCCAGACCTTTATGAACCTGTCCGGCGAGGCGGTGAAGGACATGGTGGACGCCTATCACGTCCCGCCCCAGCGCCTCATCGTCATCTTTGACGACGCCGATCTGCCCGCAGGCCGTATGCGCATCCGCCGCAGCGGCTCGGCCGGCACCCACAACGGCATGCGCAACATCGTCTATCTGCTGGAAAGCGACCAATTCCCCCGGATCAAGGTGGGTCTCGGCACCCCCGACCGCGCCCACGGCGAGGAGATGGTGGACTTTGTCCTGTCCCCCATGGACAGCGACACCTACGCCGCCGTCAAGGCCGTTCCCGACGCGGTGCTCGATCTGCTGGAAAACGGCGTGGAGCACGCCATGCAGGAGTACAATCACTTCGGTCAGACCAAGGCCGAATGATCCCATCATAAAGGAGGCTGTGAACATGCTTTTCATCCGCAACGGCCACGTCAAAACCATGGCCGGTCCCGACATCGAAAACGGCTGTGTCCTCATCGGCGATGACGGAAAGATCGCCGCGGTAGGCGCAGACCTGACCTGTCCCGAAGGGGCGCAGATCATCGACGCCGAGGGGCGTCTGGTCACTCCCGGCTGTGTGGAGGCCCACGGGCACATCGGTCTGGACAACTATTCCATGGGCTGGGAAGGCCACGATTACAACGAGATCGTCGAGCCCGTCACTCCCCAACTGCGCGCCATCGACTCCTTCAATCCGCTGGACGAGGCGCTGGGCCTGGCTCTGCGGGGCGGCGTCACCACAGCCTGCACCGGTCCGGGCAGCGCCAACGTGGTGGGCGGCACCTTCATCGCCGTCAAGCTGGCGGGCAAGCGGGTGGACAAGATGATCGTCAAAAATCCGCTGGCCATGAAGGCCGCCTTCGGCGAAAACCCCAAGCGCTGCTACGGTCAGGGCAAGTCCAAATCCCCCATGACCCGCATGGGCGTGGCAGGCGTGCTACGGGAGCTGCTCTTCAAAACCCAGCGCTACATGCAGGACAAGGAAGAGGGCAAGAATCCCGCCTTTGACATGAAGCTGGAGGCCATGATCCCCGTCCTCAAGGGCGAGCTGCCCCTCAAGTGTCACGCCCACCGCCACGACGACATCCTCACCGCCATCCGCATCGCAAAGGAATTTCACCTCAAGCTGACGCTGGATCACTGCACCGACGGCGCCCTCATCGCCGACGAGCTGGCGGAGGAAGGCTTCCCCGCCTTTGTGGGGCCAACTCTGGGCGGCAAGAGCAAGATCGAGCTTGCCAACAAGAGCTTTGACACCCCCCGCATTCTCCACGAGGCCGGCGTGCCCATCGCCATCATCACCGACTGCCCCGTGATCCCGCTGGAAAAGCTGCCCCTGTGCGCCGGTCTGGCCGCAAAGGCCGGTCTGCCTATGGAGGAGGCCTGGAAGGCCATCACCATCAACGCCGCCACCCTCACCGGCATCGGTGACCGGGTCGGCTCCCTCGAGCCCGGCAAGGACGGCGACGTGGTGATCTGGACGGCCGATCCTCTGGTCTATCTGGACGGCGAGGCCGCATATACCATCGTAGACGGCAAGATCGTCTGCGCACCTCAGTAATTCCATTTTTCTGCATATTGCGACACCCCGTTTCCAATCGAAACGGGGCGCTCGCTGTTGCCGCGATTTTTTCTTTCCGTCCCTCTGCAGATCATTTTTCAATTATCCGAAAGGATCCCGCCTATGAACGCCTTGCTTTCCCTCCCGAAACAACTGAAGGAATACCGGAACCTGCTTTCCTCGGCGCAGGCCGGTCAGGTCGCCTCGGTCTATGGGGCGGCCCCGGTGCACCGCGCCCATCTCATCGCGGCGCTCGCCGACGATCTCCCCGAAAAAACGGTGTGCGTTCTCTGTCGGGACGAGCAGGCCGCCCGCACCTTTGCCGGCGATCTTCGCGCCTTCGGCGCGCCGGACAGCGCCATCCTCCCCTGCAGGGATCTGATCTTTCACTCGGTGGAGGGGGTCTCCCGGGAGTACGAACAGCAGCGTCTCAGCGCCCTGTGGCGTATCCGCACCGGCGAAAGCCACATCCTGTGTGCTCCCGCCGACGCCATGCTGATGCACACCCTGCCGCCTCAGGCGCTGGAGCAGGCTTCCTTCACGGTGGAGAGCGACGGCGCTTACGACGTGGACGAACTGGCTTCTCATCTGGTGCAGGCGGGCTACACCCGCAGCAATCAGGTGGAGGGGCCGGGACAGTTTGCCCTGCGGGGCGGCATTCTGGACATCTTCCCCGTGGGGGCGGAGGCGCCGGTGCGCGCCGAATTCTTCGGCGACGAGGTGGATTCCCTCTCTGCCTTTGACCCGCTCACCCAGCGGCGGACGGAGGCTTTGCCCTCGGTCACCGTCCTCCCCGTGCGCGAGGTGCTGCCCACGCTGGCCGAGGGCGGATGCGCAGGGCTGGCGGCGCAGCTCACCAAGCTGGCCTCCCGCAAAAGCACCTCTCCCGAGCTGCGGACCAATCTGCTCTTCGACGCCGAAGGGTTGGAACAGCTGGGCAGTCTGCCCACCGCCGACCGCTATCTTCCTCTGATCTATTCCCACCCCGCCACCGCCTTTTCCTATCTGCCCGACGACTGCATCTTTGTCCTCAGCGACACTCCCGCGGTGGTGGAGTGCGTCCAGGGCATGCTCCACCGTCAGTCGGAGGACATCTCCCACCTGCTGGAAAACGGCGTCCTGCCCCCAAGCAAGCAGGGCTGGTGCATGGATGAAAAGCAGTTCCGGGCCGCGCTGCGCGGGGCGGTACTGCTGATGGACAGCTTTCTTTCCGATTCTTCCTTCTCGCCGCAGGCGCTTATCCCGCTGGCGGCAAAGCAGCTGAGCGCCTCCACCGGCGGCTTTGAAAACCTGATGCGGGACGTGAGCGACTACCTCCGGCTGAATTACACCGTCTATCTGGCCTCGGGCGGCGCCGCCCGGGTGAACAACCTCATCGAGCTTTTGCAGGGGCAGGAGGTGCCCTGCACCGCCGATCCCGCCCTTGCCGGCGGGCGGAAGGTGTGCGTTTTGCCCACCGCACTCAGCGCCGGCATGGAGTATCCCGCCCTGCGCATCGCCGTTTTGTGCGAGGGGCGCCAGCCCGGGCGCAAGGCCGCCAAACGCAGGCGCTCCTCCAACAAGGACGCCATCCGCAGCTTTTCCGACCTGCATCCCGGCGATCTGGTGGTGCACGAGCATCACGGCATCGGCCGCTTTGTGGGGGTGGAGCGCATCCAGGTGGACAAGGTGTGGCGGGATTACATCAAGATCGCCTACGCCGGGACGGATTTTGTCTTTGTCCCCGCCACCGCCCTTGATCTGGTGAGCAAATATGTGGGCACCGCCGAGACCGAAAACGTCCGTCTCAGCAAGCTTGGCACCGCCACATGGCAAAAAACCAAGCAGCGGGCAAAAAAATCCGCCTCCGACCTGGCGGAGCAGCTTCTCAGGCTGTATGCCGCCCGGCAAAAGGTGGAGGGATTTCCCTTTGCCCCCGACGACGACTGGCAGCGCAGCTTTGAAGAGGCCTTCCCCTACGAGGAGACCGAGGATCAGCTGGTCTGCGCCCAGGAGATCAAGCAGGACATGGAGCGTCCCGTCCCCATGGATCGCCTTTTGTGCGGCGACGTGGGCTTTGGAAAGACCGAGGTCGCCTTCCGCGCGGTGATGAAGTGCCTCCTGTCCGGCAAGCAGGCCGCCATTCTGGTGCCCACCACCGTTTTGGCGCGGCAGCATTATTTCAGCGCGGTGGAGCGCTTTTCCGGCTATCCCGTCAAGATCGAGATGATGAGCCGCTTCCGCACGGGCAAGCAGCTGCAGGACATTGCCCGGCGGCTCAAGACCGGTCAGGTGGATCTGGTCATCGGCACCCACCGTATTTTGCAAAAGGACATCGCCTTCAAGGATCTCGGCCTGCTGGTGGTGGACGAGGAGCAGCGCTTCGGCGTCGCCCACAAGGAGCGCATCAAACAGATGGCGCAGGGCATCGACGTGCTCACCCTCACCGCCACCCCCATCCCCCGCACCCTCAATATGGCGCTTTCGGGCATCCGGGATATGAGCGTTCTGGAGGAGGCGCCTCTGGGACGTCAACCGGTGCAGACCTATGTGCTGGAGCAAAACGACGCCATCCTGCGGGACGCCATCCGTCGGGAGCTGGCCCGGGGCGGTCAGGTTTATTATCTCCACAACCGGATCGAGGACATCGACCGGGTGGCCGCCCGGCTGCAGGCCGCCTTTCCCGACGCGGCGGTAGCCTCTGCCCACGGCCGCATGACAGAAGAGCAGATGAGCGACGTGATGAGCCGCTTTTATCAGGGGGAAATCGGCGTTCTGGTGTGCACCACCATCATCGAAACCGGCGTGGACATTCCCAACGTCAACACCCTCATCATCGAGGACGCCGACCGGATGGGTCTGGCGCAGCTTCACCAGATCCGCGGCCGCGTTGGGCGCTCCAGCCGTCACGCCTACGCCTATTTCACCTATCGCCGGGGCAAGGTGCTTTCCGAGATCTCCCAAAAGCGTCTTTCCGCCATCCGGGAGTTTGCCGAGTTCGGCTCGGGCTTTAAGATCGCCATGCGCGATCTGGAGATCCGCGGCGCGGGCAACGTGCTGGGCGCCGAGCAGAGCGGACACATGATGGACGTGGGCTACGACCTCTATCTCCAGCTGCTCAGCGAGGCCACTGCAGAGCTCAAGGGCGAAGCCCCCGTCCGGCACACCGACTGCACCGCCGATCTGCTGGTCTCCGCCGGCCTGCCCCAGACCTATGTTTCCGACGCCGCCACAAGAGTGGATCTGTATCGCCGCATCGCCATGATCTCTTCTCAGGACGATCTGCGGGACATGCAGGACGAGCTGATCGACCGCTTCGGTGATCCGCCCCGGGCGGCGCTGGCGCTGCTGGACATCGCCCTTTTGCGGGCGGACGCCTCCCGGGCAGGCGTCAACGAGATCACCCAGAAAAATGGCTCGCTGCTGCTGTTCTTCCGTCCCGAGGCGCTGGAGGGGGCTGCAAAGGTTTGCGCCAGCCCGTCTCTGCGGGGACGGATCTTCCTCTCGGCAGGCGACAAGCCCTACATCACCCTCAAGCTCCGTCCCGCCGACGATCCGCTGGAGCAGGCAAAGTCCCTGATCGCGCTTTACAGCGGGGAAGAATCGTGATAAAATGAAGAAAAGCCCCCATCCGTTCCGAAAGGAGCCTACCCCATGAAACGTTTTTCCGCACTGCTGCTGTCCGCGCTCCTGCTGCTTTGTCTGCTGGCAGGATGCAGCCCCAGCCCCACCGCCGTCATCGTGGGCGGGCGCAAGGTGGACGCCTCGGAATATGCCTTTTATCTCCACTACAATCGGGTGAACTCCGGCGAGGATGATTCCACTGTGATCTATTCCGCCGATGCGCTGGAAACCGCCCGCGCCGCCGCCCTCGATCAGATCGTCACCAACGAGGTGGTGCGTCTCAAGTGCAAAGAGCTGGGCCTGGAGCTGTCCAAGGAGGCCAAGGCCGCCCTCAAGGCCGACAAGGAGCAGCTCATCGACGAGCTGGGCGGCAAAGCGGCCTATGTGGAATATCTCCGGCAATCCAATCTCACCGACCGCGCCTATGACAAGTTTCAGGAAAACGAGCGGTACTACGCCCTTTTGTCCGACTATGTGCAAAAGGACGGCAAGGCCTATTTCACCGACGAGCGGCTGCGCCTCTATTTCTCCGAGCATTACGCGCTGGTCAAGCTGATTTATTTCAGCGATATCGACGATCAGGGCAACCTGCTCCCCCTGGAGGACCGTCTGGAAAAGAAAGCCCTCGCCCAACAGGTGCTCGAACTGGCACAGGCGCCCGACGCCGACTTTGACGCGCTGGCGGAGGAATACAGCGAGGATCCCGCCATGCTGGGCGGCTACCCGGTGGGCGAGCTGGAGGCTGCCTCCACCTATTACCTCACCACCCTCTTCCGTCTGGAGGAGAATCAGGTCAGCGACCTGCTCACCCGTCAGGACGGCTGGTACATCCTCAAGCGCTGCCCCCTGTCGGCCTCCTTCTATGAGGAAAACCAACAGGAGATCGCCGCGGCCGCCATCGACTGGCGCTTTGATCAGGAGCTGGACGAATGGAAGCAGGGATACCCCGTCACCGTGGAAAAGATCGTAGACGAGATCACGTTGGAGAACATCACAGACTATATTAAGTAATATTAGAAAAATAAAAAAGACCGCTTGGCGGTCTTTTTTTATTGCTGTTTTTATCCCTTTGGCTTTGGCTGATAGAGCACCTCGTTTACCGAATAGATGGTGATAAATGCCTGGGGATCGGTTTTTTCGATAAAGCGCATCAGCTTGGAATATTCGTTCTTGTTGACGATGGTGATGATCTCCTGCCGGGGCTCGCCGCTGTAGGCGCCGATGCTCTGATAGATCGTCGCGCCCGAATGGAGCTCCTTCAGAATAAAGGATTTGATCTCCTCCTCCTTTTTGGACATGATGCACACCCGTTTTTTGATGTTCATGCCAAAGATAAAGTGGTCGAGGACAAGGCCGTTGAGGTACATGCCCAGCGCGCCCAGAAGCACGGTGCGCACGTCAAACACCAAAATGGCCGAGCACACCACCGCCAATCCGGACACGGTCACCGCCGTGCCCAGCTCCATGCGGAAAAACTTGTTGAGCAGCTTTGCCACAATATCCAGTCCGCCGGACGAGGCGTTGCGCAAAAACAAAATCGCCTGACCGATGGCCACGATAAACACATAGCCCAGCATATCGAGGAACAAATCCCCCATCACCGGCTGCACGTTGGGCCACAGCGCCTCCATCCCCGCCAGCAGCACCGGGATGAGCAGCGCCACATAGATCGTCTTTGCGCCAAAGTCCCGCCCGATAAAGATCAGGCCCACCGCCAGCAGGATCATGCTGAGGATCAGGTTGAGCACCGATACCTTCAGCGGAAGCACCTCCGCCAGAATGATGGCCAGACCGGCGGTGCTGCCCATGGTCAGATTGCTGGGCATCTGGAAGAAAAACACGCCGACGGCGCAGATGACGGCGCCCGCCGTGATGGCGAAGAAATCCAAAAGGGACTGCTTGGACAGGAGCTTTTTCTTTTCCATGATCGTTCCCTCCGAAAGGTTTCTGTGAGGCTATGCCCTTACAGCTTCATGTCTCCCTCTTTGATCCAGCCCAGCTTTTCACACACCTTGCGGAACGCAAGGCACAAAACAGCGGGCAGGACAAAGCTGACGAGGATCAATCCGATCCATTCCATGGCGCCGGGGGCGATGGCCGAAGCGCCGTGCCCCAGCGCGGTCTCGCTGGGCGAAAGCCACCCCGTCCACACGCCGATCTGTCCGCACAGACCGCAGGTGCCCATACCGGAGTTGATGGGCTCGCCGTTCATCTGCAGACCGAAAACGCAGGTGGCGATCGGTCCCGTGATGGCCGAGGCCAGAATGGGCGGGATCCAGATCCGCGGATTGCGGATGATGTTGGGCATCTGCAGCATGGAGGTGCCCAGGCCCTGGCTCACCAGACCGCCCACCTTATTCTCCTTATAGCTCATCACGGCAAAGCCGATCATCTGGGCACAGCACCCCGCCACAGCGGCTCCGCCGGCCAGACCGGTCAGACCCAGCACGTGGCAGATGGCCGCCGACGAGATGGGCAGCGTGAGGGCGACGCCCACCAGCACGGAAACGGCAATGCCCATCCAGAAGGGCTGCAGCCGGGTGGCGTGGTCGATCACATCCCCGAAGGCGCGCGCTGCCGAGCCGATGGGGGGCGCGATAAGCTTTGCCAGCGCCACGCCCACAAAAACCGTCACCGCGGGGGTCACCAGGATGTCGATCTTGGTCTCCT
>CADBTM010000063.1 GCA_902797555.1 Oscillospiraceae bacterium | reverse complement strand
GCAATAACACGATAATATGGGTCTAAAATCTTTTTGCTTGTGTAATACTCCATATCTTCGTCTGTATACGCTTTTACGCATGTCCGGCTGCCCTCCACTTTGATGGTTCCTGCGACGATGCAGCTTTTCAGCGCATGGATCTCCATATCCCAGCAATCAATATTGACGTTTTCCGCAGCGACCAGGCCGTATTCGTTTTCACTCGTCACTTTATTCGCGGGGCCATTAATGATCGTGATTCTCTTCGCCTCGATCGCCGTGTCCGCAGCCTCGACAACGAGGTTGCCATAGTTTTGTTTTAGGAAATTGCCCTTCGCGTAAATGCCGCGACCCGCGGAGGTGACCGTCAGGCTGCCGTAGTTTACAAGCTGAATATCCGCGTCCTCCGCGGAGGTATAGATGCCGGTATATTTCTCACTCTCGGTGGAGAGCTCAACGTCGCCGGAAATCCAGACGCCGTCGCCGTCGGCGTGGACGGCGTCCTTGACGGCCTCGATCTTGAGGCCGTTCCCTTTGAGGGTGACCTTGCCGGTGGCGTAGATGCCGTAGCCCGCGCCGATGAGCTTGGAGCCCGCGCCGCCGCTCACGCTGACGTCGCCGCCGAATTTGGCGTCCAGCACAGAGCTGTTGGCGCTGTCGGAGGCGGCGGTGATCGGGCCGGAGAGGTTGAGGGTGATGCCCTCCTCCCCGGTGGAGAGGATGACGCTGGCCTTGGCAGTAGCATAGAGGCTCTCGCCGGTGATGTTCACGCTGTCGCCCATGATGCAGGCGGCGCCGCTCTCGCTGCTCTGAGCGTTCACGTTGCCGATGACGATGACGGCGCCGTTTTTCGCCAGGAGCGCCTGTTTCTTGGCGCTCACCTTCACGGTGCCCTTGAGGGTCAGGCCGCCGGTCTCGGCGCTGATGCCGGTTTTTTTCTTTGCGGTGATATCCAGCGTGCCGTCCCCGAGCATCTGCACGGAGGCACCGGCCCAAAGACCGCCGCCGTCGCTTGTGGCGGTGAGCTCCGTGCCTGCCGCCAGCACGATGCTGCCCGTATCCTTGGCCTGGACGGCGTAACCGTAGCTGTGGCCGCCCGTGACCTCGAATTTGCCGGAGAGCCACACGCCCGCGCCGCTGCCGGAGACGATGGCGTTGGCCTTGGCGGTGAGGGTCGCCTTATCCGTCGCGGAGAGGACGACGTTGTTTCCCGCGACGCAGAAGCTGTCGCTGCCCGTGCTCTCCGCCAGCAGCGAAGCGCCCTCAAAACGCACGGAACCCTTGGGGGCATAGAGGCAGAATCCCTTTGCCTCCAGCATGGCGGAGGAAACGCCCTCCAGGGTGACACTTCCGTTGCGGGAATAAACCGCGTCGCCGCCGCAGGTGACGGCAAGTGTCTTCGCGGTGTAGTTGATGTCGCCGTCGATGTTGAGGGCGTCCTTGCGGGCCTTGATGTTCAGGTTTGCGTTGCAGGTGAGGGACTTTACCGAAATGCCGTGTCCCGCGCCGTTGGCGGTGATCACCTGATCGCTCATGGGCATGGTGATGGTCAGCGTGTGCCCGCCCTGATCCTGGATGGTGAGGTTGTAATTGCCTCGGATGGAGCGGACGGTAAGATCCGCGTCCATGATGAGGGTGGTGTCGCCCTGAAGCACCCAGTCGGCCGAATAGAGCTGAGAGGCCGAGACGGTGTCCTTCATGGTATCCACCGTGGCAGCGCTGGCTGTGATTGCCATGCCGGAAACCAGCACGACGCACAGCATCAGCCCCAGCAGAAACCGTGCAGTTCGTTTCATGTATATTTCCTCCTTCGAAAAAGATGTGAAATACCGGATATAATGATCCATCTTTATTTTATCCGCTTTTTTTCGCCCTGTCAGTATCACAAGTGATACCAGCCGAAGGAAAACGGACAAAAAAATAGCCCGGCATTTTGCCGGGCAGGGGAGCTGGATGCGGTCAATCCTCCGGTTCCTGATCCATCAGCGTGGTGACAACCAGCTTGTTTTCCACCACGGCGATAAGGAGTTCATATTTGTTGGCAAAGCCGCCCTTGGCGATCAGCCCCTCCAGAATCTTGCGCACGCCGATCTTGGAGAGCTTGAGCTCGGATGCGATCTCGTCGTAGGTCATCCCCTTGACAAAGCACCGCAGCACCGACATCTGCCTCGGGGTGATATCCCCGGAAAACATCTCGTTGAGCTCGATGCTGGGGGCGCTCCCGGGAAAGACCCGCTCGCCGTTCAGCGTGCGCTCGATCACGTCGATCAGCTCTTCGCTGCCGTGATCCTTGTACCACAGGCTGTCTGCCGCCCCCATTTTGGCCTGCGCCAGCACGTCGGGATCCACCAGACTGGTCACCGCCACCACCTTGGTCTTTTTTCCCATGGCGCGGATGCGCTGACCGGAGGCCAGACCGGAGTGGTTGTGCAGGGTCTGTACGTCCATCAGCACAAGGTCGATCCCGCCGCCCCGGCAAAGCTCTTCTGAGGCAAAGGCATCCCGCAAAATGGCCTCCACCGAAAAGCGCCCGTCGGCCAGCAGCATATCGCGCAGGTATTCCTGAATCACCGGCTTGTCCTCGACGATCACCGTGCGGATCATGGGATCAGCTCCTTTTCGTTTAAAATCAGCGTCAGCGCAAAGGCGGGGGAGTGGGTCAACACCATCTGCCCGCCTGCATTTTCAATCAGCTCCCGCAGGTTGGACAGGCCGCCGCCCTCCCGGATGGGCGCCTTGGGAACCGCGCCGTCGTTGGTGATGACGGCGGTCGTCACAGACGCCTCCCTGCGGATGTGCACCGTCACCTGTCTGCCGCCCGCGTGCCTGACGCAGTTGGTGACGCATTCCCGCGCCGCCGCGGCGATCAGCCGCATTACGCGGGTATTTTCGGGCGCGTCGCCCACAATTTTCATACTGACGCCCAGCTCGGCCGATTCCCGGGCAACATTCTCCAGCGTCAGCGGCTCTTCGGGGGCGCCGGTGGAAAAGAGGCGCACCGCCTGATGCAAAATGCGCACCTGCTCGTCGGGGGCGCGATCCATGTTTTCCATCAGCGAGGCGATGGAGATCAGGCTTCGCCCGATGTCGTTGTGGACACGCATGCGGATGTGGAGGGTCTCTTCCTCCCGCACCCGCTCCTCCACCTGTCCCAGCATGTCGGTCATCCGGGCGATGGCCGCCCGCAGGGCGTCGTTTTCCGCCGCCAGCTGTTCGTTGACGGCGAAAAGCTCGGTCATATCCTGTGCCGTCGTTTGGGTAAAGCCGGGCAGCTCGGGATCGTGGAGCGGTACCGTGCGGAATCGCCACACCCGCCCGTCGGGCAGACGGTGGAGGGTGGGCTTGTCGCTCACCTGAGGGGCGGTTTCCAGCGCACGGTCGATCTCCTGCACCATCTGAGGATAGAGGTTTTGCCACGCAAAAAAGGTGTTTGCCATCTTATAATTCAGCAAAACCGTCCGCCCCTTGGCGTCGGCAAAGAGGATGCCGGAATTGAGGTTGTCCAGCGTCTGCTTGATGGAGTCCGAGGTCAGGGTGGTGCGGTGGATGCGGTATTCCCGGCGGATGGCCAGCGCAACATGGGCACCCTCCGCCAGCGCGGCGACGGGGAAGAGCAGCCACGGCACGTCCAGCCGGAAGGCTCCGTTGCTGGCCGCCGAGACCCAGCAGCAGACGCACAGCACCGCCGCCAGCCATACTCCGTCAAAAACGATGCGCTTGCCCCGCCCGTGACATACCCGCTGATAGATGCACAGCGCCAGCTGCGCCGGCAGGGTGAGAAAGAACAGATCGGTCACCAGATGCTGTCCGAGAACGGTCAGCTGGGAAAAGAGCGTCATTCCGTCTCAGCTCCTGAAAGAGGCAGGATGCACTCTGTCCCGCCGTCCTCGTCGGAGGAGGAGTGCATGGCGGGATACTTGCGGGACAAAAGGGCGCAGTCGACGGCGCAGTCGGCCAGCACCGAGCAGCGCACCCCGGCGCCCACCTGTCCCACGTGGACGAAAAGATATTTCGCCCCATCCATGGCCGCCTCGATCACGTCCTCGATAAAGTCATAGGCCAGCGTCAGCGCGCGGCCGTCCATGGGTCTCTCTCCGGTTTCGATGCGATAGGCGCTGCGGATGCCGCCCCGCACCAGGGCATGAAAGGTCTCCTCCAACGCGCCGTTCAACCGGCTCTCGGTGACCTCCGGCGCGTCCTCCGCCCGCAGGACAAAGTCCTTGCGCCGCTTGATATAGCTTCCCAGCACGGTGATGCGGGTGAGGATATGCCGCTTTTTTTCGGGATCCTCCACCGAGGCATAGATCTCGGTGAGATAGGCCACCGCGGCAAGCTGCGTCCGGGTCTGCTTTTGCAGCAGGTCGTACAGACGATTCTGCTCCCGCACCTGTTGGGCCTTTTTCTCCTGTTCATATTCCATCTGCAGGATCCCGTCCCGATCCTGCAGCTCTTCCCGGGTCTCCGCCAGCGATTCCCGGCGGGAGATCAGCTCGGAGATGTCCTCCGTCCAGATGGCGTGTCCGCCGTGCACCGGCATATTGTGCAGCAGCCGTCCGTCGGACAGCACCACGGGCGCGCCCTCGGCGCGGAGCATGTCCTCCCGGGTGACGGGTGCGATGCCTCTGGCGGCATAGCGGACGGTGTAATCGTTGTCGGTGATCTGGACGGAAAGATCCTCCGACGCAAGAAACAGGTCGAGATAGCGGGTATTGGAGGGGATCAGTCCGCACTGGATGCAGCTCTCAAAAAACGCGGTAAACATCAGGCACAGACACACCGTCATGTCGCCCAGCGCGTTCACCACAAAGGGCACACGCAGGGCGTACAAAAGGATATAGATCATGGCGGCCAAAAAGGGGAGAATGGGCTGCCAGAGATACTTTCCCGTTTTGGGCACCCGGCATTTGATGAGCAGGGTGACGAAGGAGGCGGCGGCGCACAAAACGCACCAGCCGGTGAGCACATAATATCCTGCGCCGTAGCGATAGTTCAGCTCAGTCTGCAAAAAGCCGTCCTCCGGAAATACAAAGATCCATTGGTGCACGTCGTTGGTCAGCACCAGCGCGATGAGAACAGCCACCGGGAGAAAGAGCAGTCTTGTATATTTCGGCAGACGGTAGGTTTCCCCCTTGTCCAACGAAAGGGAGATGAAAAAGCACAAAAGCAGAATCAGCAAAAGCGGGATATAATAGGAATACCACAGCAGCCTCACGGCGTCCGGCAGGAGTACCAGATGCCAGCGATATTCCCGCATGGTGAGCCACAGCACCATGCAGATGGAAACCGCCACCAGATTGTGCCGCGCCTGGAGCTGGATGATCCTCCGGTGCACCGTGACGCCCCACGCGGAAAACAGACCGAGATACAGCATCGTCCGGGAAAAGTGCAGCAGCCTGTCCCAGAAGGGATGATCGGTCTCCAGCACCAATCTCCGGCACAGCAGGGCAAGCGCCACCACAGCCGCCGGATACGCCAGCGTCCGAAGCAGCTTTTTGTTGTGTTTGGACAGTTCGACCATGATGCACCTGCTTTTTTCGTCGGAGAGATCGCTTTTTCTTGATTATAGCAAAACAAATCCCGTAAAACAATCGTTGCGAAAGAAAAAGAAATCCCGCCGTCCAACATTTCCCAATGATAATTTGCGGGAAAGCGCTCACAATATGGTCGTAATCCAACGAAAGGAGAAACGATCATGACCAATAATAACAAGTCCAATCTGTCCTCCAACGCCAAGGAAGCCATGCGGCAGTTCAAGATGGAGACTGCCCGCGAGGTC
>CADBTM010000062.1 GCA_902797555.1 Oscillospiraceae bacterium | reverse complement strand
ATTCCTGCGAATTTGAGAGAAATCAAGCCAGGTTTTCTAATCCCGACGATGAAGCCCGAAGGCGCACAGAAGAAGATTTCCGGTCAGGGTCTCTCCCTGGAGGAAAAGGCTGCAGAGCCCGAAGCTCTGACGGATGCGGCGGAAGAAACGATCGACTTTTCCAAGGTGCAGATCGACCCGCTGTTTGAGGATCAGGTGGATTTTGAAACCTTCTCCAAGAGCGATTTCCGCGCCGTAAAGGTGCTGGAATGCGAAGCCGTGAAGAAGTCTAAGAAGCTCCTGAAGTTCACTCTGGATGACGGCACGGGCACGCCCCGCACCATTCTTTCCGGCATCCACGCCTGGTACGAGCCGGAAGACCTTGTCGGCAAGACCTGTATCGCCATCATCAACCTGCCTCCCAGACCCATGATGGGCATCGAGAGCTGCGGCATGCTTCTGTCCGCCATTCACCACGAGGACGGAGAGGAAAAGCTCCATCTGCTGATGGTCGATCCTCACATCCCGGCAGGTGCAAAGCTGTTCTGACTACAATGCAAAACGCAGGCCCGCTGAGCAATCGGCGGGCTTTTTTCACAAGAAGGGGGGGAGCAATGTGCTCAAAACTGAGAAAAAGGTAGAGTATCTGGAACTGATCTATGATCTGATCTTCGTTTATATCATCGGGCGGAACAATTCGCTGCTGCACAGCGTGGAAAACGGCTTTGTGGACGGCAGGACCTTTCTGGCCTATATCCTGTGCAGTCTGGCCATCATCCAGATATGGAATTTTTCCACCTTTTACACCAATCTGTACGGCAGAAACAGCGTGCGGGATCATGTGTTTATGTTCATCAACATGTATCTGCTCTATTACATCGGCGAGGGCACAAGGGTACATTGGGAGAGCTTTCAGAACCAGTATCACCTGGCGTGGGCGCTCATCCTCATCAACATCGGCGTGCAGTATGGGATCGAGCTGGGCAGACACCGGGACGACAAGGCCGCCCGGAGCACCATCCGCGGCATGATGACCGCCCTCTTCGGCGAGGCCGCCATCGTGCTCGCCGCCATCCCCATCTACAACCGGACGGGCGTCCCGCTGGCGGGGGCGGCCATCCTGTACGGCGTGGCGGTCACCTATCTCTTCGGGAGCAGAAACAAAACCCGCACGGTGGACTTTTCTCATCTCACCGAGCGGGCAATGCTCTATGTGGTGTTTACCTTCGGCGAGATGATCATCGCCATCGCCTCCTATTTTGAGAACGGCTTTTCCCTCCGGTCGGTATACTTTTCCACCATGAGCTTTCTTATCGTTGTGGGGCTGTTTTTGTGCTATGAACAGCTTTACGACCATATCCTCGACCGGGAGCGCTCCACCAACGGCATGAACTATATGCTCCTCCATCTGGCGCTGATCTTTGCCATGAACATCATCACCACCTCGCTGGAGTTTATGCGGGACGAGGCGGTCAGCCTGTGGCCGAAGCTGCTCTTTCTGGTGGGGGCATTTCTGCTGTTTTTCCTGTGCCTGTTTGCGCTGCTGACCTATGCCAAGCCGGAGATGCGCCGGTGCAGACGCTTTGTGACCAAAACGGCGGCCCTTTCGCTGGCCTTTGCCGCAGCCATGGTGCTTTTGCGGGAACAGATGCTGTGGAACATTCTGGCTTCTGTGCTCTTTGTCTTTGCCCAGTTTGTCCTGCTGTACCGATTTCGCAGGCAAACGGAGCGCGCGGACGCATAGTGCAAAACAAAAAAGCTCCCCCTCCCGGGGGAGCTTTTTCTCGTTTACAGTCGGTACAGTCCGGTGAACTTGCGCTCCAGATAATCGGTATAGTATTTTGGGTCAAAGGGCTCGCCCACGGCCGATTCAAAGACCTGTGTGGGGGAGTAGAGGCTGCCGTGACGCCAGATGCGCTGCCGCAGCCAATCGCAGATCGGGGAGAGGTCGCCCCGGCGGAGGGCATCCTGCACGTCCACCGTCTCCTCCATCTTGTGAAGGTACTGGGCGCCGTAGGCGCTGCCCAGCGCATAGGAGGGGAAATAGCCGATATACCCGTCTGCCCAGTGGCAGTCCTGCAACACGCCCCGGCGATCGTCGGGCACGTCGATGCCCAGATATTCCCGATAGAGGGCGTTCCACGCTTCGGGCAGATCGCCCACAGCCAGCTCGCCGGAAAAGAGCTGCTGCTCCAGCCGATAGCGCACCATAATGTGAAGGCAGTAGGTCAGCTCGTCGGCCTGCGTCCGGATGAGGGAGGGCTGCACCCGGTTGACCGCCAGATAGAGATCGTGGGCGTCATATCCGGCCATCTGATCGGGAAACAGCTCTTGAAGGATGGGGAACAGCCCCTGACAAAAGCCTTCGCTCCGGGCAAGGATGTTTTCAAAAAAGCGGCTCTGGCTCTCGTGGATGCCCATGGAAACGCCCTTGTCCAGCACGGTGCCCATATAGGCGGGATCCACGTTGGTGCTGTAGAGGGCATGGCCGCCCTCGTGGATCACACTGAACATGGATTTGGAAAAATCGTCCCTGTGGTAGTGGGTGGTGATGCGCACGTCCTGCTGGGAGCCGAGGGTGATGGTAAAGGGGTGCTCGGTGGTGGCCAGCCCCACATGGGCGGGGTCGAGACCGATGATGCGCATCAGCCGGTGGGAAAGGGCGTCCTGCACCGGAATGGGAAACTCCCCGTGAAGCATGGCGTCGGGCAGAGGCGCACGCTCCATCACCTGGGCCAGAAGGGGGACGATTTTGCCCCGAACGGCGGAAAAGAACCGGTCGCACCGTGCCTGATCCAGCCCTTCCTCGTTATAGTCCAGCCAATAGTCATAGGGGTCAGCGTCGGGCGCGCACAGGGCGGCGATGCGGCGATGGGCGGCAAAGACCTGTTCCAGCACCGGGCGGAAGAGGGGAAAATCATCTTTTTCCTTGGCCTCGTGCCACACGGCGTCGGCCTCGACCATCAGCCGGCGAAAGGCGGTGTATTCCTCCCGGGGGATGCGCTCCATCTGCCTGAGCGTGCGCAGCAGCAGCTGCGCCTGCCGCCGGGTGATGGGATCCGTGCGGGGATGATCGTTCAGCGTGTGGAGCGCCTCGGCGGTGTGGGGGTCGGTGGTGAGGGAATAGATCTCCTCGCTGAGGACGGAAACCGTCTGGGCGCGGCCAGCCGCGGCGCCTTTGGAAGCGGCGGTATAGCCGTCAAAGGTGAGCAGCGCGGTGGCATGCTGCAGGGCAGTGAGACGGCGCTGCAGCGCCGACAAATGGGCGTTTGCCTGATCGAGCGTCATGTGCATTCCTCCAATCTGTATCCATTATACCGCCTGCAGGGCGGGTTTTCAACCAAAACAGCACTTTACAAAGGGCAAAGCGTGGGGGTATAATATTCCCAGAAAACACAGAAAACCGAATGGGAGCGAGCACATGAAGGAATATTATGTACACGGAAAGGTGTTTACCGCCTGCGACGAGGGGCTGTACGCCGAGGGCTTTGCGGTAGAAAACGGAAAAATCACCGCTGTGGGCAGCGACAAGGAATTGCTGGAGGCGCGAAAAGACGGCGAGCCGGTGCATGATCTGGGAGGCAGAACGGTCATCCCCGGATTGATTGACAGCCATATGCACCCCGCCCAGACGGCGGAGTTCCGCACCCAGATCACCTGCCTGCCGCCCCGGGTGTGCTCCATCGCCGACCTTCAGCGGGAGATCCGCGCTGTCCGCGCCTCTCAGGGCAAGGATCGCTGGGTGCGGGGCTGGGGCTTTGACGACGGAAAGCTGGCCGAAAAGCGCGTTCCCACCCGTCACGATCTGGACGAGGGCGCCGACGACGTCCCTGTGTACATCACCCGCAACTGCGGCCATGTGGTGGTGGCAAACACCGCGGCGCTGGCAGCCTGCGGCATCACCGCCGAAACTCCCGACCCCGACGGCGGCGCCATCGGTCGGGAGGCCGACGGAAAAACGCCCAACGGCATCCTGTACGAAAACGCCCGGGAGATGGTGGATCGGGTGGCGCCGCCTCTGTCTGTGCCCGACGCCGCGAAGGAGCTGGCAAAGCTGGGCAAGCTGCTCTCCGCCGAGGGCATCGTTGCCGTCACCGAAATGGGGGACGAGGGTGCCGACGTGCTGAGCATCTATCCCATGGCGGCGACCATGGGCTACAAGCAGAAAACCGCCATGTATCTCTATTGGGAATACTATAAAGACGATCCCGACTTTTGCCTGCGGCCGGAGGGTTTTGACCGGACGCGGCAGGTGCACGTGGCGGGACTCAAGCTGCTCAGCGACGGCAGCGTTTCCGGCCACACCGCATGGGTGCGGGAGCCCTTCCTCGGCACTGACGACTGCGGCATTTCGGTGACCAGTGACGAAACGCTGGACAGCGCCATCGCCTATTGCAAGGCTCACGCCTGCCAGCTGGCCGTTCACGCCATGGGCGCCCGCTCCATCGAGCGCATCACGCGAAGGGTGGCGCGGGAAGCCAGATGGATGGAAGGTGCCCCCCACGCCAGACTGGAGCACGTCACCGAGCCTGAGGAGGAGGCCATCCGCATCATGGCGGAGCAGGGGATCGCCGTGGCCACCCAACCGTTGTTCTTCTTTTCCGAGATCGAGAGCTACCGGAAGAATTACGGCATGGAGCGGACCAAGCGCGCCTATCCCATCCGCACCCTGCTGAGCAGGGGCATCCGGGTGGGCCTGTCCACCGATTCTCCCGCCAATGCGTGGGAGGAGCCCACCGATCCCTTCTATACCATGCAGGCAGCGGTGACCCGTACGGCCTATGACGGAACCGACTGCGGCAGGGAGCAGGCCATCGACGTGGAGACGGCAGTCAAGCTCTATACGCGCGAGAGCGCGGCCATTTCCGGCTTTGACAGCCTGGGCACGCTGGAACCGGGCAAGAGCGCCAGCTTTGTGATCCTGGACAGGGATATTTTCACCGTCCCCTCCGGCGAGATCGGCAGGGTGCGCCCGGAAGAAACCTATATCGACGGAGAGCGGGTATTCTGACCTGTCGAAGTCGGGCGAGCCTTGTCTATATTAAATAGGTGAAGGGCTTGCAAAACGAAAAAACTTGCGCTATACTAAATCCCGTAAATCTCACAGGACTTTTTTGCGGCGGGCAGGCGCATTCTGCCCGCCCGCCGAGGAAACGGAGAGAAGCCTATGCGCATCACCAGCAGGGACAATCCGCAGGTCAAGGAGATCTGCGGCCTTTTGGCGTCCGGAAAAAAGCGCCGGGAGGCGGGAGAATATGTCTGCGAGGGCTTTACCCTGCTGGGGGAGGCGCTGCGCCGCGATCTTGCGCCCAAAAGGGTGTTTTGTCTGGAAGGGCTGGAGGGACGGCTGCCGTCTCTTGCCTGTCCCGTGCACACGGTCAGCCAGAGCGTGCTGGAAAAGCTGAGCGATGTTCCCGCCCCGCAGGGCGTGGTGTTCACCCTGCCCCTGCCCGCCATGGATGCTCTGCCCGAGGGGAGCCGCTTTGTGGCGCTGGACGAGCTGCGGGATCCGGGCAATCTGGGAACGATCCTGCGCACGGCAGACGCCTTTCAGATGGACGGCGTGATTCTGCTGGGCGACTGCGCCGACCCATTTGCGCCCAAAACCGTCCGCTCGGCCATGGGCAGCCTGTTCCGCGCCCGGCTGTGCCGCAGGACGGCGGAGCAGCTTGCGGCGGAGATGGCCGCACGAAATGTGCCCCTGTATGCCGCCGCCCTGTCGCCCGACAGCAAAAGGGTGACCGAGCTGGATGTGCACCGCGCCTGTGTGGTCATCGGCAACGAGGCGCACGGCGTTTCCCAAAGGACGACCGACGTCTGCACCGGCAGCGTCATCATCCCCATCGAGAGCGCCGAATCCCTCAATGCCGCCGTGGCCGCAGGGATCCTGATGTGGGAGATGAGACGATGACCGAACGGGAAGTGCAGGCAATGGTCTGGCTGCAAAGCAAATGGCTCACCCGGGACAAGGCGCAGCGGCTGCTGGAGCGCTTCGGCTCGGCCGAGGGCGTCCGTCAGGCGGAGGAAGCCGACCTGCGCGCTGTCTGCGGGCTGACGGCTCCCGAGCTTGCCCGTCTGCGGGATCGCAGTCTGGCGGAGGCGGCAAAAACCGTCCAGCGGTGCAAAAACGGCAATATCCGCATCCTCCTCTGTCACGATCCCGCCTATCCCCGGACGCTCAAGGCGATCTACGATCCCCCTCTGGTGCTGTACGTCCGGGGGACACTGCCCGATCTCAACCGCATCCCGGCGGTGGCCGTCGTGGGTCAGCGCAAGGCAACGCCCTATGGACTGGGCGTGGCCGAAAAGATGGGCTACCACCTCAGCGAAAACGGCGTGTGCGTGGTGTCCGGCATGGCGGTGGGGATCGATTCCGCCGCCCACACCGGAGCCCTGCAGGGCAAAACGCCCACGGTGGCGGTGTTCGGCACGGCCATCGACAAATGTTACCCCGCATCCAATGCGCCTCTGCTGCGCAAGATCCTGCACAGCGGCGCCGCAATCAGCGAATATCCCCCGGAATATGAGGGGAAGAGCTATACCTTCGTCCGGCGCAACCGCATCGTCAGCGGCCTGTGCCGGGGCGTGGTGGTGGCCGAAGCGCCCAAAAAGTCTGGCTCGCTCATCACCGCTTCCCTTGCTCTGGAGCAGGGCAGAGAGGTCTTTGCCGTGCCGGGCAGTGTGGACGCCCTTTCCAGTGAGGGCTGCAACGAGCTGATCGCCGGAGGGGCGCAGCTGGTGCGCTCGGCGGAGGACGTGCTGTCCGCGCTGGGCTATGAGCCCGTGAGCGTCGATCCGCCCCGGCAAACCCCGCCCGAGCCCGTCCGCAGGGAGGAGCCCCAGCGGGAGCAGGACCCCATTCTGGCGGCGCTGGACGGCATCTGCAATCTGGACGAACTCAAGGAAAAGACCGGCCTGCCGGTGCACGAGCTGATGAGCCGTCTCACCGTGCTGGAGCTGTTGGGAAAGATCGTCCAGCATCCCGGCCAATATTACGAAAAGAAATGAATGAGCGCCGCCCCTGCGGCGCGATTGGAGGATAGAATGGCAAAACTGTTGATTGTAGAGTCCCCCGCAAAGGCCAAGACCATCACCAAATACCTTGGCGCGGGGTATCAGGTCAAGGCATCCATGGGACATCTGCGGGATCTGCCCAAAAAAGAGCTGGGCGTGGACGTGGAGCATGGGTTCCAGACCACCTATATTCCCATCGACGGAAAGGAAAAGATCATCGGTGAGCTGAAAAATGCCGCCGACGGGGCGGAATTCGTCTATCTGGCAACCGACCCCGATCGGGAGGGCGAGGCCATCTCGTGGCATTTGCAGCAGCTTTTGGAGCTGGATCCCAAAAAGACCCAGCGCGTGACCTTCAACGAGATCACCAAGACGGCCGTCACCGAGGCCATCAAAAAGCCCCGGCAGATCGACATGGATCTGGTGGACGCCCAGCAGGCGCGGCGCATCCTCGACCGCATCGTGGGCTATAAGCTGTCCCCCTTCCTGTGGCGCAAGGTGCGCACCGGTCTGTCGGCGGGACGTGTCCAGAGCGTGGTCACCCGCATGGTGGTCGATCGGGAGCGGGAGATCCGCGCCTTTGAGCCCCAGGAGTATTGGAGCATCGACGTCACCCTCCGGCAGGAGGACAAGGACTTTGTCGCCAGGTTTTTCGGAAATGAAAAGGGCAAGCAGGATCTGCCCGACGAGGAGACGGTCAACCGCATCCTCCGGGATGTGGAGGGGCAGGACTATCTGGTGCAGAGCGTGAAAAACGTCAAGAAAAAGCGTCAGCCCGCCCCGCCCTTTACCACATCCACCCTGCAGCAGGAGGCCTCCCGCAAGCTGGGTATGACCGCCCGGCGCACCATGGCGGTGGCACAGGAGCTGTATGAAGGCATCGAGCTGGAGGGGCAGGGCCTTACCGGTCTCATCACCTATATGCGTACCGACTCGCTCCGCATCGCCGACGAGGCGCAGGCGGCGGCGCGCAGCTTTATCGAGGGGCGCTTTGGCGCAAGCTACAAGCCTTCCCGTGCCCGGGTATTCCACACAAAGAAAAACGCGCAGGATGCCCACGAGGCCATCCGCCCCTCCAATCCGTCTCTCGACCCCGAGCAGGTGCGGCGCAGCCTGACTGCCGAGCAGTATCGCCTGTACAAGCTGATCTGGAGCCGTTTTATCGCCTGCCAGATGAGCGACGCCGTGCTGGACACCGTGTCCGCCGATATCGGCTGCGGCGGGTGGATCTTCCGCGCCAGCGGCCAGACGGTGGAGTTCCCCGGCTTTTTGGCGCTCTATGAGGAGAGCACCGACGACGCAAAGGACGAGGACGACGCGCCCCTGCCCAAGCTGGCCGCCGGAGACAGACCGGAGTTTCGCAAGGTGGATCCCAAACAGCATTTCACCCAGCCTCCCGCACGGTACACCGAGGCCTCTCTCATCAAGGCAATGGAAGAAAAGGGCGTGGGACGTCCCAGCACCTATGCGCCCACCATTTCGGTCATCCTCGACCGGGAATATGTGGCCAAGGAGGGCCGCGCACTGCGCCCCACCAATCTGGGCGAGGCGGTCACCGATCTGATGATCGACAAGTTCCACGACATCGTGGACGTGCAGTTTACCTCCTCCATGGAGGAGCAGCTGGACGAGGTGGAGTCCGGCAAGGTGGACTATCGAAAGATCCTGGAAAAGTTTTACGCCGGCTTTGATCAGGAGCTCAAGCAG
Organism: Oscillospiraceae bacterium; assembly: GCA_902797555.1. Taxonomy (GTDB): domain Bacteria; phylum Bacillota; class Clostridia; order Oscillospirales; family Butyricicoccaceae; genus UBA4644. The sequence goes on along the minus strand of CADBTM010000062.1, from coordinate 4,289 downwards.
GCGGAGATCGATCTGGACAAGAAGCGGATCAAGGTGCCCGACGAGGAGAGCGATCAGATCTGCGAGCTGTGCGGCCGGAGAATGGTCATCAAAAACGGCCGGTTCGGCAAGTTTTTGGCCTGCCCCGGCTATCCGGAGTGCAAGAATACCAAGCCCATCACCCAGGACACCGGCGTGATGTGCCCCAAGTGCGGCGGCAAGCTGCTCAAGCGCAAATCCAAGAGCGGCTATTATTATTACGGCTGCGAGCACAATCCCGACTGTGACTTTATGACGTGGGACAGCCCCACCAAAAAGGTCTGTCCCAACTGCGGCGGCGTGGTGTTCCGCCACTATACCAAGGAGGATAAGCGCTATCTGTGCCACAAGCCGGATTGCGGCTGGTCCGAGCCCATCGCCACCCGCAGAAAGGCGGCGGCCTCCGCCGCGGGCGAGGAGAAAAAGCCCGCGACCCGGGGACGGAAAAAGGCGGCCGCGGCCGAAGCCCCCGAGGAAAAGACCGTGAAGAAGACGACCCGCAAGACTTCCGCCAAAACAGAAAAGACGGCAAAAACCGCCAAGGCAAAGACGGCAAAGACGACAAAAACCTCTGGCCGCAAGTCGGCCGCCAAGAAAGCCGAGGCCGAGGAATGAGCGTTCCCGTCATCGTGGTGGGCGCCGGACTGGCCGGATCGGAGGCGGCGTGGCAGCTGGCGCGCCGGGGCGTGGACGTCCTTTTGCGGGAGATGAAGCCGCAGCAGCAGACCCCCGCCCATCATTCGGCGGACTTTGCCGAGCTGGTGTGCTCCAATTCTCTCCGGGGCGCGGCGCTGTCTACCGCGCCGGGTCTGCTCAAGGAGGAGCTGCGCCGCTGCGGCAGCCTGATCATGGAGGCTGCCGACGCCAATGCCGTCCCCGCCGGCGGCGCGCTGGCGGTGGATCGGGAGGCCTTTTCCGCCTATATCACCCAAAAGATCCGCTCCCATCCCCGCATCACCGTGCAGCCCGGCCGGGTGGATGACATCCCGGAGGGAGACTGCATCATCGCCACCGGCCCCCTTACCGACGGCGCGCTGGCAGAGCGCATCGACGCCCTCTTCGGCGGCGAACCCCTGCATTTTTACGACGCGGCGGCGCCCATCGTCAGCTTTGACAGCATCGACATGGACAAGGCCTACTTCGCCTCCCGCTATGATAAGGGGACGGCGGATTACATCAACTGCCCCATGAACCGGGAGGAATACCTCGCCTTTGTGGAGGCACTCAAAACCGCCAGGGAGGCGCCGGTGCACGGCTTTGAGGACAAGGCGGTGTTTGAGGGCTGCATGCCGGTGGAGGTCATGGCCAGAAGGGGAGAGGACACCCTCCGCTTCGGCCCTATGAAGCCGGTTGGCCTGAAGGATCCCCGCACGGGCGAGCGCCCCTATGCCGTGGTGCAGCTCCGGGCGGACAACGGAGAAAAGACCGCCTACAATATCGTGGGCTTTCAGACCCATCTGATGTATCCCGAGCAAAAGCGGGTGTTCGGCATGATCCCCGGTCTGGAGCACGCCGAATACTATCGCTACGGCACCATGCACCGCAACAGCTATATCCGCTCGCCCGGCCGGCTGGATCGGTTTTACAGGGTGATCGGACGGGAAAGCCTGTTTTTTGCCGGACAAATCACCGGCGTGGAGGGCTATATCGAAAGCACGGCCTCCGGCCTGTGCTGCGGGATCAATATGGCGCGGCAGCGCAAGGGACAGAGCCTGATCGACTTTCCTCCGGAGACCGCCCTCGGCGGCCTGATGGGGCACGTCAGCCAGCAGCCCGAGCTGCGCTTTGATCCCATGAACATCAATTTCGGAATCATCAAGCCGCTGGACACGCGCATCCGGGGCAAGCGGGATCGCTATCTCGCCGTCGCCCAGAGGGCGCTTAACGTGCTGGACGGCATGAAGGAACAGATCGAGGAGGGGCTGGAATGAAGATCATCATCGACGCCATGGGCGGAGACAACGCGCCCCAGGCACCCGTGGAGGGCGCCGTATTGGCGGCAAAAAACTATGGCTGCGATATCATCCTCACCGGTGACAAGGGTCAGGTAGAGGCCATCCTGCAGGGACGGGAGCCCCAGCATATCACCGTCGTCCCCACCACCGAGGTCATCACCATGGAGGACAAGCCCTCCACCGCCGTCCGGCAGAAAAAGGATTCCAGCATGAGCGTGGGCCTGAGGATGCTGGCGGCCGGCGAGGCCGACGCCATGATCTCGGCGGGCTCTACCGGCGCGCTGCTGACAGGCGCTACGCTGGTGACCAAGCGCATCCGCGGTGTGCGCCGTGCGGCATTGGGCACGCTGCTCCCCCAGAAGACAGGCAAAAAGGCCATGCTGATGGACTGCGGCGCCAACGCCGAGTGCACGCCCGAGTTTTTGCTCCAGTTTGCCTTTATGGGCTCGATCTATATGCAGACCCAGCAGGGCGTGGAACGCCCCCGGGTGGCGCTGGTGAACAATGGTACCGAGGAGGGCAAGGGCGACCCCCTGCGCAAGGAGACCTATGACCTGCTCAAGCAGGCCGACGCACAGGGCCGCATCCATTTTGTGGGCAATCTGGAGGCGCGGGACGCGCTGGCCGGCACGGCTGACGTGCTGGTGTGCGACGGCTTTACCGGAAACGTGCTGCTCAAGGGCATCGAGGGCACGGCGAGCTTTTTGATGAAGGAGATCAAAAACGTGATGACGGCCAGCCTGTCCGCAAAGCTGGCGGCTCTCATCCTCAAGCCGGGCATGATGGTGCTCAAGGAAAAGATGGATTACAAGTCGGTGGGCGGCGCCCCGCTGATGGGCATCTCCAAGCCGGTGATCAAGGCCCACGGCTCGTCGGATGCCGGAGCCATCTGTTCCGCCGTGGAGCAGACCATTCTGTTCTCCCACAGCGGCTTTATTCGTCAGGTGGAGGAGAACATTCCCTACATGACTGCAGAGGCGGAAAAAGAATAAAAATTTTTCATGAAATGCCTTTACAAGCAGAAAAGGCTCTGTTATAATCTCCAACGAAAGAGCGTTCTGACGAACAACTACGCTTGCTGACATAGGAGGATATTTACCATGGTATTTGACAGATTAAAAAAGCTGATCGCCGATCAGTTCAATATCGGTGAGGATGAGATCACGCTGGAGACCAACTTTATGGATGACCTGAACGCCGATTCCATCGATATGACCGAGCTTCTGATGGCGGTGGAGGATGATTTCGAGATCGAAGTCGTGGACGAAAACGATCTGATGAATCTGAAAACCGTGGGCGACGTGGTCAGCTTTATCTCTGACCGGATGTGATTCTGACGACCCTGCTTCGGCAGGGTCTTTTAATGAAAAAGGAGCAGACGAAGATGTCTGATTTTACGCATTTTGAGTATACCTTTCAAAACCCGAACCTGCTGCAGAATGCCCTGACCCACAGCTCCTACGCCAACGAAAACCGGGACAAGAACACCCGGAGCAACGAGCGGCTGGAGTTTTTGGGCGACAGCGTGCTGGGGCTGATCTGCGCCAAATACCTGTTTCGGGAATACCGCGGTCTGCCCGAGGGCGAGCTGACCAAGCTGCGCGCCGCCATCGTGTGCGAGAGCTCGCTGTACGAGTTTGCCAAGGAGATCAACCTGGGCTCCCGGCTGCTGCTGGGCAAGGGCGAGCGGGCAGGCGGCGGGGCAAAGCGTCCCTCCGTGCTGGCCGACGCCACCGAGGCCGTGTTGGCCGCCATCTATCTGGACGGCGGGCTGGAGCCTGCCGAGGGCTTTATCCTGCCCTTTATCCGGGAGAAGGCCGAGGCCATCGTGAAAAACCGGGGCATCATGGACTATAAGACCACCCTGCAGGAGATCGTGCAGAAAAACCACGAGGAGACCCTTTCCTATCGCCTGAAAAGCGAGACCGGCCCCGACCATGACAAGCGGTTTGTCATGGAAGTGCTCATTAACAGCAATGTGCTGGCCGAGGGCGAGGGACACAGCGAAAAGATGGCCGAGCAGGCCGCCGCAAAGGCTGCTCTCGAGCTGATGGGCGAGTAAACAAGATCCAATAAAAAATGCCGCTGCAGTTGCAGCGGCATTTTTGTGTGTCTGTATAGGTTCTTTTACAGCTGGGGACCTGCGGAAACCAGAGCCTTGCCGGCTTCATTGCTCTCGTACTTGACGAAGTTCTTGATGAAGCGGCCGGCGAGGTCCTTCGCCTTGGCGTCCCACTCGGCGGGATCGGCATAGGTGTCGCGCGGATCGAGAATGCCGGTGTCAACGCCCTTGAGCTGGGTGGGAACTTCAAAGTT
>CADBTM010000061.1 GCA_902797555.1 Oscillospiraceae bacterium | reverse complement strand
ATCGCCCCGCCTACCGGGTGGTGAAAAAAGACCTGTTATAAACAGAAACACGAGAAGCCAAAACCGCTCTTTTGTGGTTTTGGCTTCTTGAATCATGGGCGCAAGGCTGGTATAATAAAGAAAATGACTGCTTTTTGGGAGGGATCCCCGATGAAACGCACCGGAAGAAAAAAGAGCTCCGTGGGCTTTTGGATCGGCTTTGTTCTGATCTCGCTGATCTTTGCCGTCGTGCTGGAGCTTTCCAAAAATACGCTGTGGGGCTGGGGCATTTTCGCCGCTGTAGCGGCGGCCTTTCTGTATGCCCGAGGCAAGCTGAAAAAATCGGGCTATTGGCACAGCTGGATCGCCGGTGTGTGCTGGATCCTCTTTTTGGGGATCCTGGCCCTCAATCTGGCCGTCACGGCGCCCCCCTTCCGCACGGTGCCCGCGGTGGATGGGAGAGACGGCGGCGAGACCCCGGTGATCTCCATCCGGCAGGGTGATCTGACCGGTGTGTATACCGACGACGGCGAGGTGGCCGTCTATGCGGGGATCCCCTACGCCGCACCGCCTGTGGGCGATCTGCGCTGGCGGGAGCCCCAGCCCGCGGAGGGCTGGTCTGGCGTCCGCGCCTGCGATACCTTCGGCCCCATGGCCATGCAGCAGCAGAGCTCTCCCCTGTACAATTCCCTCACCCAGCTTTTGGGCACCCACAACTATGTGTTCAGCCTGCGGGACAACTATCGGGAGGCCATGAGCGAGGATTGCCTTTACCTCAACATCTGGGCGCCCGTCCACGCGGGCAGCGAGCCCCTGCCTGTGCTGTTCTTCATCCACGGCGGCTCGCTGATGACCGGCCAATCCTCCTACAGCGAATATCGGGGCGAGGATCTGGCGCGGCAGGGCATCCTTGTGGTCAACTGTGCCTACCGTCTGGGCGTCTTCGGCTATTATGCCAACGAAGCCCTTGCCGCAGAATCCCCCAACGGCACCACCGGCAACTACGGTCTGCTGGACCAGATCGCCGCCCTCCGCTGGGTGCATGACAACATCGCCGCCTTTGGCGGCGACCCCGACGAGGTGACCATCGCGGGCGAAAGCGCCGGCTCGTCCAGCGTCAATGCTCTGTGTGTCTCCCCCCTCAGCGAGGGTCTGTTCCGCTATGCCATCGCCGAAAGCAGCGGCATCGTGGCAAAGCATCCCTATCACACCTTCCGGGATCTCTCCGACGCCCTGGACATGGGGCGGAAGATTCAGGAGGAGATGGACTGCGCCGACCTGAGCGCCCTGCGGGCGCTGGACGCCGACGAGCTGGTGAAAACCCGCCATCAGAACAGCGCCATGACGGTGGACGGATATGCCATCGTCGAGCAGCCCTATCTCACCTATGAAAAGGGCGGCAACCACGAGCAAGCCCTCCTCAACGGTTTCAACGCCAAGGAGGCCGACGCCTTTGTGATGACCACCAAGGTTACGGCGGACAATTACGTGGAGCTTTTGCGCGCCGTGGGCGGCGATTATGCAGACGAGCTGGCCGCGCTGGTGCCCGCCGGGTCGGTCACCCGGGATCAGCACTTTATCATCGACGCCGGCGGAGACGCCAAGGGCGCGTTGGATCACGTGTTCAGCGCCGCATGGTTCACCTACAGCCACCATCTGTGGAGCGCCTACACTGTGGCCCAGGGCAAGCCCACCTATGAATATTATTTCACCAAGGTCAACAACGGTCTGAGCAACTATCACGCCGGCGAGCTGCCCTATGCCTACGGCAATCTGTGGCGGCACAAGGGGCTGTATGACAGCGGGGATCTGGCCCTTTCCAAGGTCATGCAGCAGTATTGGGTCAACTTTGTCAAAACCGGCGACCCCAACGGCGACGGTCTCCCCCTGTGGGAGGCGCGCAGGGCGGACAGCGAGCGCCTGCTGGAGCTGGGCGCCGCCATCGCCATGACCGACGACCCCTATGCCCCGCTGTACCCTATCTTTGACAAGTATATGGAGACGAAAGCCAAATGAGATTGGAGCCCCTCATCGGAAACACCTCGATCATCCAGACCCCCTTTTCCACCGTCACCCTCTACCGCATGGGAGACGGGCAGGCGGTGCTGGTGGATTCGGGAGATTATCCCCGTCAGGCCTTTCTCGATCTTCTGGAGCAGGAGGGTCTGAGGGTGCGGGCGGTGATCTGCTCCCATCTTCACCCCGACCATATCTCCAACAATCCCGCCTTGATCAAGCGCTGGGGCACCGAGATCTTTGCCCCGGCGCTGGATATCGCCCCGGCGCAGGACATGTTTGACATGATCGAGCATTCGGGCACCAACCCCGCGTGGGCGAGCATCCGCCCCGTCTATCCCATCACTCCCATCCCGCCGGATCAGACCGCTCTCACCATCGACGGCACGGTTTTTCCCATCGTCCAGACGCCCGGGCATTCCTACGGCCATGTGGCTGCCATCACCCCGGACAGGGTCTGCGTGCTGGGGGACGCCATGATGTCCATCCCCCTCATCCGTCAGGCAAAGCTGCCCTATATGGAGGACGCCGATCAGGCCATCGAAAGCATGGAGCGTATCCGGCAAACCGACTGCGCCCTGTACGTTGCCGCCCACAAGGGGGTCACCCCCCGGGAGGATCGGGATGAGATGGTGGATGAAAACATCCGCATCGAGCTGCGGCTTTACGACCTGTTCCGCCGGGTGATGGACAAGCCCCGCAGCAGAAAAGACGCCGTCGACACCTTTATGGCCGAGGCCGGGGTGCTGCCCACCCAGATCAGCTGGTACGTCCACCACAGCGCCGAGACCCGCCTCGCCTCCCTCATCCGCGCAGGCGAGCTGCGGGAGGAGGATGGGATGATCTATCCCGGGAGGAACGCTCCATGCCAACGTCTCTGATTCCCGCCTTTCTGCTCTACTGTGCCGTTTCGGCCATCACGCCCGGCCCCGCCAACCTGTGCTCCTTTGCCTCTGCGATGAAATACGGCAGACGGCAGGCGCTGCGCCAGTGGTGGGGGATCTTTGCCGGATTTGCCGTAGTGGCAATCGTCATCTCCCTTGTGGTCTGGTTTCTCGGCTCGGCCATGAGCCGCTTTGTCCGCGTCCTCACATGGATCGGTGCGGCGTATATCCTCTGGTTTGCGTGGCATATCCTGCGCTCCGAAGGCGGAGAAGAGGCAGAAGCGGGCGCCCATTGCAGCTTTTTCACCGGGCTGATGGTGCAGCTCACCAACCCAAAGATCATGGTCTTTTGCATGACTGCCCTGACGACCTACGCCCTCCCCTACGCCCAACGCTATTGGGACGTGTGCAAAATCGCCCTGCTCCTGCCCTTCACCGGGCCGATGGCAAATCTGATCTGGCTGTTTGCCGGGGCAGCGCTCCAGCGATTTTTCCGGGCGTATCAAAAGCCGGTCAACATTCTCATGGCGCTTTCTCTGGTCTATTGCGCCGTGCGCATCCTCATTCCGTAAGGAGGTCAGGCACATGGCATATATCCATCATTTTCTCTCGCCTCTCGGCGGGATCACGCTGGCCGGCGACGGTCACGCCCTGACCGGACTTTGGTTTGACGGGCAAGCCCATTTCCCCGCAGGGCTGTACGCACAGAGTGAGGAAAAGGATCTGGCTGTATTTGCGCAAGCCCGGCGGTGGCTGGAGCGCTATTTCCGCGGGGAGATCCCGGAGGAAACGCCGCCTCTGCGCCCCGAGGGAACGGTGTTTCAAAAAGAGGTTTGGGCCCTTTTGTGCACCATTCCCTATGGGCAGACGATGACCTATGGGGCGCTCGCCCGGCAGCTGGCGCAAGCGCGCGGCCTGTCCGCCATGTCCGCCCAGGCGGTGGGGGGCGCCGTGGGGCGCAATCCCATTTCCCTCATCATCCCCTGCCACCGGGTGATCGGCGCAAGGGGCGCGCTCACCGGCTATGCCGGCGGGATCGAAAAGAAACAGTGGCTTTTGGCGCTGGAACAGCGTCGGAAATAAAAAAAGCCTGCCCTGCGGCAGGCTTTTTTCTTTTCTGTTTTCAGAAGATCGCCTTTGCGGTCAGCACCGCGCCCGAGACGATGAGCAGCGCCAGAACGGCATAGCGGGCGTGGGTCTCGTTGAGCTTTTTCGCCCCCTGAAGCCCGCAAAACAGCCCCAGCAGAGCGGCGGGAAGGAGCAGCAGGGCGCTTTTTGCCGAGGACAGGGTGATGATCCCCAGCACCAGATACAGGACGACCCGAAAGGTATTTTCCACGGCGAACAGGGCGCTGAGGTTGGCCTTGAAGGCTTCGTTGGAGTCGGTGCGCCGGCTGACGTAGGCCGCCAGCATGGCGCCGATGCCGAACAGCCCGGACAGCACGCCTGCCGCCAGACCCATGGCCGCGCCCACGGCGGGGGGATCCTCCCGCTTGCTGCCGCTCCGCTCCCGCAGAAGCATCTGCACCCCCGTCAGCATGATGGCCACGCCGCACACCGCGCGCACCGGCCGGGCGTCCAGATTTTTCAGCAGCAGCGCCCCCACGGCGTTGCCCGCCAGCACCAGCGCCGCCACCGGCGCCATGCGCCGGGGCTGGAGCAGCTTTCTCCCCCGCCACGCCAAAAGCAGATTGGAGGGATAGCCCAGCAGCAGCTCTACCGGGGTGATCTCCAGATTGGCCGCTCCAAAGCTGAGGATGGAGGTGAACACCAGCGTATTGGCAAAGCCGCACAGCCCCTTGATGAAAAAGGCGCAAAAGGCCGCGATATACCACAATAGCACGGTCTGTCCCTCCTTCCTGGGTTCTCCATCATTCCGCCGAAAGCAGGCGGCAGAAGTCGTCCATGTGCGCCGCGTTTTGGGGGTTGGGCTTGTCCTTGGGGTCGATGAGGGTCAGGGTCGCCCGGGGCGCCTCTCCCACCAGCTCCTCCAGCACGCGAAAGGCCTTTGGCGCCCCCGCGCCGCTCTGGCAGGCCGCAAAGCCCAGCGTTTTGCCTCGCAGAGCCTCCTTTTCCCGGACGGCAAAGGTGCGCACAGGCGGCGCCACCGTCCCCGCCCACACGGGAAAGGCGAGGATCACGGCGTCATATCGCTCCGCCGAAAAGACGTAGGGCTGCAGGGGCGGCTGTTCCCCCATGACGGCGCTTTTGCCGCCCCAGAAAAACTTTTTCACGCCCTTGTCGGGATAGGCCTTTTGGGGCTGGATGGGAAGCAGATCGGCCCCCAGCCGGGCGGCCAGTTCCCGCGCCGCACAGGCCACGTTCCCGCTGAGAGAATAATATACGATCACAGATTTCATGGGACGCCTCCTTTTTCTTTATTGTATTCTGTTTTACAGGGAAATGCAAGGAAAAGCATTTCTATAGACAGGAAGGACAAATTATTGTAATGAAACAGCAGACGATTGCTTTTATAGACTCCCAAAAAATGGAGGCGCGTTTTCATGAAAATGGATGACCGGTATGTATGGAAAAAAAGCAAAAACGGCTATTAGGAAAACGAAAAAACAGCCATCCTTTCGGATGACTGTTTTCACTTGGTGGAGATAAGCGGGATACTCCGGGCTGCGCCCTCCGTGACACTGCGGATCGGATCGGCCGCGCCGACCCCGCCGCGGGGCGCGTTTTTGCGTGGAAATATGCTTGAAGTTCATTGAAGAAAAGCATACAATTATGCTTGGAGAATTCCCCCAGTGTCTCACGCGGCATTGCGGGATTCTTCTGCATAAGCGATT
>CADBTM010000060.1 GCA_902797555.1 Oscillospiraceae bacterium | reverse complement strand
CAGCTCAGGCCGCAGGCAGATCAGGCTGCCCGCCGCCCCGCCCAGCAAGACCCACGCCGCCAGAAAGACCCCTGCGCCCGGGCTTGTCTGCCGTCTGAACTTTGTCATCTGTCATCACCCGAGCTATTCTATGGCTCGTCCGGGTGAGATAGAACAAAAGCATCCGCCGAGTCGGATGCTTTTTGCTTTACAGATCCAGCTTTTCGTAGATCAGGCCGTCGCACAGCTGGCGACCCCGCTTGAGATCGTCCTCGGTGCGGATCGTCCAGCCGAAAAGAGGGATCCCCTTTTTCATGCAGGTCTGGCGCAGGCGATAATCGATCTTGTGGACGTCAAAGGCGATAAAGTCCGGCTTTGCCAGCGGGTTGAACATCAGGTGTTCGGAATAGAAGGTAAAGCCCTTGTTTTCGTCCACATAGTTGCCCAGCTGTCCCCGGATATACTGCGGCGCATGGCGGTGGAGCCACACCAGCACCTCGGGATTGAAGGATTCGATGATGACCTCGCCGGAATACTGCTCCAGCCGGGCGATGAGCCGTTTTTCCAGCCGACCCACGTTGGCGGAATTGTAGTTTTTGATCTCCAGAAGAATGGGTACCTTTCCGTCCACCAGCTCCAGCACCTCGTCCAGGGTGGGCATGCGGCAGTCGGTGTCCGCAAGCCGCAGCTTGCGCAGATCGGTAAGACTCCACTCCTCCACGATGCCGGGAACGCCGGTCATCCGCTTGAGCTGCTCGTCGTGAAAGACCACCAGCTTGTTGTCCGCCGTGATGTGCACGTCAAACTCGATGGGCTTCCCCTGCTCTACCGCCCGGGCAAAGGCAGGCATAGAGTTTTCCGGGATGCTCTTGTTGCCGTCATGCAGACCGCGGTGCGCCACCAGACGGTACCGTTCGATAAAATCCTTGCTGCGCTTTTTTCTCACAGGATCGCCTCCGGTAAAGAAAAATCATTTTTGTTTACGATTATTGTAGCACGCCCGGCGCAGGAGGGCAAGCGGGATTTATAACATTTGTGTTACACTTCTGTACGTCGGCGATCCGGCTCCACTCGCCCTTGACCTGCGGGGCATTCTGGGGTATACTTATTCTGAATTAGAATGCTATAAAGCCGCGGAGGGCGTTTATGAAAGTATTCCACATTGCGGGCGGCGGCGACCGGGGCGGCGCAAAGACCCATATCCTTGCGCTGTGCTCCCGCTTGCAGCAGACCCACGATCTGCAGCTCATCAGCCTGCGGGACGGCGATTTCCCCGATTCGGCGCAGGAGGCGGGCATACGCACCACCACCCTGTTTTCTCCTTTTGTCCCCTATGACTATTTCCGACTGATCCGCAAGGTGCGCCTGGAAAAGCCGGAGATCGTCCACTGTCACGGGGCAAAGGCCAACATCGCCGGTGTGCTCATCAAGCTGTTTTGCCCCAAGACCACCGTGGTGACCACCGTCCACAGCGATTACCGTCTGGACTATATGCACAGCCTGCTTAAGCAGTGGAGCATCGGTCTGCTCAACACCCGGGCGCTGCGCCATGTGGATTATTACGTCACGGTGTCCGAGCTGTTCAAATCCATGCTGATCTCCCGGCATTTTGACCCTCAAAGATGCATGGTGATCTATAACGGACTGGATTTTTCCGAAAAGGCCTCGCCCTTTGACAAGGAGGCCTATCTCCGGGAAGCGGGCATCGACTGGCAGGCGGGCGACGTGGTGCTGGGCATCCTTGCCCGGCTCACGCCGGTAAAGGACATCCCCACCCTGCTGCGTGCCTTTGCAAAGGCGCGGGAACAGGACAAGCGGCTCAAGCTGCTCATCGGCGGCGACGGCGAGGACACCGAAAGCCTGAAGGCCATGGCGGAACAGCTGGGTCTTGGGAAAAGCGTCAGCTTTATGGGCTGGGTCACCGACGTGCCCCACTTTTTCGCCGCCTGCGATATCGACGTTCTGTGCTCGATTTCGGAATCCTTCCCCTACTCCATTCTGGAGGGCATCCGGGAGGGCTGCGCCGTCATCACCTCCGACGTGGGCGGCATGCGCCGCCTGATCGATCAGGGGGAGAGCGGATATATCTTCCAGCCCCGGGACGTGGACACCTTTGCGGAATATATCCTCGATCTGTCCCAGAACGCCGAAAAACGGCGCTCCTTTGCGGAAAAGCTCTATAAAAAGGCGGCCACCCTCTATTCTCTCGACAACATGGCGGCCACCCAAAGCGATATCTATCGGCGCATCGCCCATCTCAACGCCATGCCAAAACGGCGGGAGATCCTCATCTGCGGTGCCTACGGCAAGGGCAATTCGGGT
>CADBTM010000059.1 GCA_902797555.1 Oscillospiraceae bacterium | reverse complement strand
GATGTTGAACTGGATGCCACCGGCTCCACCGCCAAGATCGACAACTACAAGATCGCTGCCAACGATTACTTCTTCGCCTACACCAAGAACGGCGCTCTGAAGTATGCTGTCATCGAGGACGGCAAGTTCGACAAGGGCACTGCTGACACCGCTTATGCTCAGGCTCTGCTGGTCGGCTCCGGCCGCAAGACCCAGATGGTCGCCGGCTACATCTTCGCCGACATCGAGTCCGCCACCGCTGACGGTTACTTCTTCGTGAAGGAAATCGGCGCCGAGACCAAGAACGGCGTTGAGCTGAACGTCCTGTTCAACGACGGCAAGGAAGGCACCATCTATGTGAAGAATCAGGACTACCTGGTTGGCTATCTGTACAGCTACACCTACACCGTGGTCTCTGAGGAGTACGAGATCCAGCCCGTTTATGATGTGGAAAACGTGATCGATGCTTTCGGCAAGCTGTTCGACGAGAACCACAACCTGGTTGACGATGCCAAGCTGAGCGATATCGAGGATATCGAGGGCAATGACGTCTACTTCGCCGACGGCAGCAAGCTGAACATCAAGGATCGCGTTGTCGCTCTGACCACCGTCACTCTGGACCGTGGCTGGACCGAGGACAAGGACTTTGACGAGTTCAAGGAGTGGACCAAGGCCACCGCTGTTGAGTACGAGTTCCTGAAGAGCGCTGCCGACAACGCTGATCTGTTCGAGGATCACGTCGACGACAAGACCTACACTCAGTGGACCTACTTTGACGATGTGGACGCTGGCGTCTTCTACGTCATCCGCATCCTCGACATGGATAAGGCTCAGTAATTGAACCGAACTCCCTGTTGAATCAGACAATCTGATAAGATCCCCCGCGGCGCAAGCCGCGGGGGTTTCTTTTTGCCCGAAGCATTACAAAAATATGACTTGTCAAATCAGGCCGAAACGTCATTTTTGACTTGTGTTTTTGGCGCAAGATGGGGAATCGGGGAGAATTGTGACTTGATCCCCCGAGAAAAAGTCATTTTTGACGCTGAATAAAACAGACTGTAATTGTCAAGCCAAATTTCCCAAAAAATTCACCAAATTTTTCGGCGAAAATATTACAAGGTGTTTTCATCCAAACCTCTTTACTTTTTGTTCTACAGGGCGTATACTGTATTCACGTCGAAAAAATGGAAGCAAGGGACGAACTATGGTCAGTGATTTTCCCCGTACTCTCTGCCTGCTGCGGCAGGAGAAAAAGATCAGCCAGCGGAAGGCTGCCGGAGAGCTGAATGTCTCTCAGGCGCTTTTGTCGCACTATGAAAACGGTGTGCGCGAGCCCGGTCTGAGCTTTGTGGTCAAGGCGGCGGAATATTACGGCGTTTCCACCGACTATCTTTTGGGGCGCACCATGGCGCGGGATGGCGGCGTGATCCTTGCGGAAGACGTGGCGGACAGCAGCAGTGAGAAGGACAATGTCCTCCGGGGCTCGGCGGCCGCAATGCTCAGCAAAAAGCTGCTGGTCAATTCCACCTCGCTGCTCTACGAGCAGATCGGCAAAGAAAAGCAGCTGTGCAAAACCGCGTCCGACTATCTGAACGCCTCTTTTTACAAGCTGTATCGGCTGATCTATCAGATGGACGGAGACAGCCGGGAAAATGCCTTTGGCGCGCACCAGGCTTCGTGCTCCGAGCTGTGCGATATGGAGCTCAAGCGCTGCGAGGCGGCCCTGCGGGAGATGATCGGGCAGGGGGAGACCGCTGTGGATATGTCGCTGGATCATCTGGCGCAAAACTGGCCGCGGCTGGCGCCCTCGCTTTTGCAGCTGCTGCATGGGGTAGATGAAAAGATTCACCCGTCGGAAGAAAAAAAGTAAAAAAGTACTTGCTTTTTTCCGTGTTCTATGGTAAGATACTACTTGCGTCGAGAGTGCGACCTGATGTGCTGGTGTAGCTCAGCCGGTAGAGCAGCTGATTTGTAATCAGCAGGTCGGGGGTTCGAATCCGTCCACCAGCTCCATTCTTGGACGGCGACGCAAAAAGGGAAATATGGGAGTGTTCCCGAGTGGCCAAAGGGGGCAGACTGTAAATCTGTTGGCAGTGCCTACGGTGGTTCGAATCCACCCGCTCCCACCAGAAAAAAGGACTTGCGAAAGCAAGTCCTTTTTTCCATACACCATAAAAAAAGACCCACACATTTGTGTGGGTCTTTGTTGTTGCGCTTACAGTCCGTTGATATAGCGGCAGGCAGCCAGCGCGGCGGTGGCGCCGTCGGCCACGGCGGTGGTGATCTGACGGACAAACTTGCTGCGGCAGTCGCCCGCCACAAAAATGCCCGGCGTTTTGGTGAGACACTGCTCGTCGGAATCGAAATAGCCAAAGCTGTTCAGGTCCGCCAGCGAGGCAAAGGGCCCGTTTTCGGGGATCAGGCCGACGGCAACAAACAGGCCGTCGCAGGGGATGCGCTTGACCTCGCCGCCGTGGACGATCTCCACGCCCCGCAGCTCTCCGCCCTCGGTAACCAGCGCCTGGAACTTGACCTCGGTGAGAGAACGGACATTGTCCCGAGCGAACAGCACGTCCTGCAGCCGGGATTCGCCGGTGAAATAGGGCAGATCCTGCAGCATGATCACTTCCTTGCATTTTTCCGCAAGAAGGATGGCCTCCTGCAGGGCGGAGTTGCCGCCGCCTGCCACGCAGACGGTTTTTCCGGCGTAGAAATCGCCGTCGCACACGGCGCAGAAGGAGATCCCTTCGCCCACCAGCTCGTCTTCGCCCTCCAGCCCAAGCATGCGATGCTTGACGCCGGTGGCCAGGATGACGGCGCGGGAGCGATATTCGCCGCCCTCTTCGGTGGTGACCACCTTTTCGCCGCCCTCGTCCCGGACGGAGGTGACGGTCTCAAACTCGATCTCCGCCCCTTGGGCGAGGATCTGCTCCAGCATTTTGTCGGCCAGCTCGTTGCCGCTGACGGACAAAGAGCCGGGGAAGTTCTCCACCTTGGGGGAGTGGGTGATTTGCCCGCCAAAGCCGGATTTTTCGATTACAAGGGCAGATTTGCCGTTGCGCTGGGCATAGAGCGCGGCAGTCATGCCGGCGGGGCCGCCGCCCACCACGATGATATCATACATAAGCATTTCTCTCTTTCTCCGGATAAGCAAAATCGCCTTGCGGCGATTTTGCTTGGTTTTGTATTTTGGAAGGTTATTGCTTCATCAGCCAGCCCTTGATGTCGGAAACGCCGCGATACTTTTCAAAGGTATCGCCGTGGATCAGCACCAGGGTGGGCGCCTGCTTGACGCCGTACTTGGCCACCAACTCCCGCTCTTCGTTGGAGTTGAGAGGAGTGTAGGCGATGCCGGCCTTGTCCAGCAGGGCGGAGGCCGCCTTGCAGTTGGGGCAGGTGGGCGTCTTGAACAGCAGGATGCCGGAGTCGGCAGCGGGCGCCGCGGGAGCGGCAGGAGCGGCCTTGGGCGCCTCGGCGGCGACAGGCTGTGCGGCGGGAGCCACAGTCTCGTCCACGGGGGCGGGGTTGGGGCCCAGATGGGTCAGCTTGGAATGGCCGATGTTGTAGACCTTGCGATCCTTATACTCCTGCGCCTTGCCATCGTTCCAGTTCTGGATGGGACGGTAATATCCGGTGATGCGGCTGTAGACCTCAGTCTTTTTGCCGCAGATGGGGCAGGTGAACTGCTCGCCGGTGAGATAGCCGTGATCCTGGCACACCGAATAGGTGGGAGACAGGGTGTAGTAGGGCAGCTTATAGTTTTCGGCGATCTTGCGCACCAGATTGGCCGCGGCCTTCCAGTCAGGCAGCTTCTCGCCCAGGAAGGCGTGGAAGACAGTGCCGGAGGTGTAGAGGGTCTGCAGATCGTCCTGAATGTCCAGCGCGGAGAAGACGTCCTCGGTGTAGCCCACGGGCAGGTGAGAGGAGTTGGTGTAGTAGGGGGTGCCGTTCATGTTGGCGGTGATGATATCGG